>DASTBN010000051.1:0-25509 GCA_035712045.1 Pseudonocardiaceae bacterium | reverse complement strand
ATGGAGGCGCAGCGGGTGGCCACCGCGGCGGCGAAGACCCCGCCGACCAAACCGTTCGAGGCGCTCTCGGTCCTCTCCGGTGCGACGACCGCGTCCCAGCTGCGCTCGACCGGCGACATCCTGCGCGGGGGTGGCGGCACCCGGATGCAGGTCGACCCGCTGACCGGCCGGGTGACCACCACCGCGGCCCCGGTCGAAGGGCTGCAACCCTGGAACGACGTCGTCGACCCGCGGCTGCTCACCCCTGGCGCCTCGCCGATTGCCAACCCGCTCGCGCGTGCCTTACCCCCCGCCCGTGGCGAGCCGATCGGCACGCCGCTCGTCCCGGCGCCGCGACCAGGGCAGCTGGCCCTTCCCGCGCCGTCCGGTCCACCGCGGATCCCGGGGACCATTCTCGGGGCTCCGTCCGGCGCGCAGCTCGAACCCCTCGGCCCGAGCCCGACGCGCACCGTCGACCCGGTCACCGGCAAGGTCACCTACACCCCGGGCGTCAGTCCGCCTGGCGGTCCGCCGCGCATCGCCCAGTCGACCATCGCCCCCGAAGACACCAACGAGCTGATCCGCACGCTCGGTGCCCAGCTCCAGTCTGGTCTGGAAAACGCGCCGCCGCCCGGCCCGCCCGGGATGACGCCGACCACCCGCGCCCGCTACCAGGAGCAGCAGGGCTACCGCGACGCGGTGGTGAAGGCCGGCCAGGACATCGCCGGAGAGCTGCGCGACATCGTCCATCAGCCGGGCCGGACCGAGCAGCGTGCGACCATTGACAGCGTCACCGGCGAGCGCGGCACGACCTCGATCTACCACCCGCCGCTCCCGGGTGCCTCGGTCTACTGGGACATCGTCGGCCGCGGCAACGAGTCGGCACCCTCCCGCACCGAGATCGCGCAGCTGGTCGACGCCTGGATCACCACCAAAGCCCGGTCCGGGGCCGACCTGGCCAAGCACCCGGAATTTGAAGCCCGGTGGAAGGCATTCGGCGGCAAGACCGGGAAGGCGCTGACCAACGCCTACGACCGCTGGCTGCCGCAGATCCAGTCGGCGATCGACACCCGCGCCAGACAATACGTCGATGCGGCGGCACGGTCCAAAGCGGCCTGGGACGACTATCTCCGTCGTCGGGAGGAAGGCGGCGGCCGGCCGACGGTCACCGGCACCGAGCAGCTCCCGGACTGGGTGCTCGGCGAGGAACCGACCACCACCCCGCTGCGGTTCGACCCCGAGACCAAGACGTTCGTCGGCGGGGAGCAGCCGCCGCCACCGACCGAAGGCTGGGATCCGGATCTGGAAGGGCCGCCGGGTGGGCCAGGCGAACCCGGTGGCGAACCCGGTCCACCGGTCCTGCGACCGCCAGTAGGTCCGCCGCCGCCACCGTCGACCCCGCTCGGCGAAGGCTACAGTCTGGCCCCGCCGGAGGCTCCACCCGCGCGTCCGACCGGTCCGAGCCAGCCGACGCTCGGCGGTCTGCTGCGCGACTTCTTCGGCAGCAGCAAAGGTGAAGCTGACCTCCAGGCACTCGCCGCCGGCTTCCGCGACGTGCAGCGGCGGATGGCTGAGGGGGAGACGCTCGAAGACGCGGTGCGCGCGGTTCAAGACGCGTATGGCGGCGCGGCGTTCGGGAACGAGCTGCTGCGGTTCGCCCGCGCGCAGACCACCGGTCCAGAGCTGACCCTCCGCGCGCAATCGGCCAAAACCGGTCGTGACGTCTACTCGCCGGAGGAGATGGCCGCACGGGCAGCCGGGATGGAGCGGGCCAACGAAGCCTCGCGCCGCGCCCGCGAAGACCTGCACGTCAAGTTCGAGGCGCAGGCTGCCGCTGATCGGGAGGCGATTCGCGGGGTGGTCGGCGACGAGGAGCTGGCCAAGCTGGACGCGCGCCGCGCCAAGCTGCCGCCGACCTCTGAATACAGTGCCGACTTCTGGGGGAATGCGCGCCGGCAGATCGAGGCGACCGGGCAGCTGGCGCCGTCGTTCATCTCGCCGCGGGACATCCCCCGGTTCCAGGAAGGGCAGCGGGCCGCGGAGACCGAGCCGACGCTGCCTGGTCTGGAAGCGGTCCGTGAAGCAGAAACCCCGACCCCTGCAGTCGCGCCGCTGCCCGAGCAGCAGTTCAATCTCGCACCGCCGACACTCCGCGGCCGCGAGCGACAAGGCGGCCTGTTCGCCGAGGAAGCGCCGCCGTCGATGCCCACCGCACCGATCCGCCGCGGCGCCGCACCGCCGGAGGGACCAGGATCGCTGTTCGCGGAAGCACCGCCGGAAGCACCCGCTGCTGCTGCCGCTGCTGCACCGCAGGCCGCTGTCCCCGCCGTCGGCTCGTCCGTCCAGATCGAGGCCGGGACCTACAAGCACCCGGTCACCGTCGAAGGCACGGTCCTCAAGGTCATTACCGGAAAAGGCGGCACACCCATCGGCGTGCGGGTCGAGTTCACCGGCAAGGGCGGCGACCGGGTCACGACCAGCCGATCCCTGGATCAGATTCGACAGACTCCTGCCGCTCCCGCTCCGGCTGCACCCGAGCCCACCGCTCCCGAGCAGCCGACCGAACCCGGCCAGGGCAACCTGTTCTCCCGCTTCTTCACCGAGACCGAAGGCTCGGTCCCGCTCTCCTTCCCGCCGGTCACCCGCTCCGGGCTGAAGAAGTGGCTGGCCCGGTACCAGGACGACTACGGTACAGAACCCTGGTTCAAAGCCGCGGCCGACGCGATGGAGAACGAGGACCCGGCGCTGGCGTGGCGGATCGCCTCGATGGCGTTCGGGCAGCAAGCCTCAGCCGCCGCGCGCCGCCGGCCCGAAGAACCTGGCGCCAAAGCACCTGGCGCCGCAGGCACACCCGGTGTCCCGCCTGGCGCCAGACCCGGTAAGCTGCCGCTCACCACCGAATCTCCTGATGCCATCGAGCGGGCCAGGGCGGCGCACCGGAAGCAAATCGAGAAGGAGCTGGGCTTCCCCCTGCCCCCCACCGTCGACGTCTCGCCTGAAGGCATTCTGACCTTTGCCTACGGCGGCAAAGGCGTCCCTGCGGTCAAAGCCCGGATGACCGACCTGACCTACGGCACCAACATCGTCAGGCCGCTGGTCGAAGCCGCCGACGCGACCAAGATCGTCTACGCCGGCCGCAACGCGCCGTCCGACATCCGGGTCGGTGCCCAGATCGCCGACCAGATCGCCCGCGAGCTGGCCGACGCGCCGGTCGTCCAGGACATCATGCAGCTCGCCGGGCTCGACCCGACCAACCCCGCGCACGCGCTCGAAGTCGGCCGGCAGCTGCGCCGCACACTGTCTCTCTGGGGCAAGCTCGGTGGCCAGGTCGGGAACTGGACCAAGGCGAACATGAAGGACTTCTACCATCTCGCCGGGGTCAACGAGACCGGGGCGCCATCTGAATACGGCTCGGTCGGCGCACTGCAAGGGGAAGGCATCCGCACGCCGGAAGGGTTCGTCAAGTGGCTGGGCGGGCCGGCGGCGACGCCCGAACGCCTGAAGGACCTCGGCTTCTCGTTCCCGTCCGCCGTCGGCACGCCCACCGACGCCAAGGGCAAGCTGACCAAATCAGCCGCCACCTACGCGCGCAACTGGATGCGCCGGCAGATCCGCCAGCAGGAAACCCTGGAGTCGATCGTCCGGCTCGCCAAGACCAACAGCGCGATCGATCAGATGATCGTCCACACCACGATCGCGCCGGAGCTGGGCCGCGGCGACGAGGCTCCCAGCCTGGGCCGCGAGATCCAGGATCTCTCCCGCGCCGCCCTCCTCACCGCGCCCTCGACCGCCGTCCGCAACCTGTGGTCGCAATCGCTGCGCTACTCGACCGACATCCTCGACGACGCGCTGGCCGGCGGGTTCGCGGCGATCACCGGCAACTCCGACGTCGCCCGCTACCACTTCCGGGAGGCGGCGAACCTGACCAAGGCGGTGTTCGCGCACGGCACCGGCAGTTCCGCCGGCCTGCTCGCGCACCCGTTCGCCGACAACCTGGAAGGGATCTACAACTACCAGGCGGACCTGGTCGACCGGCTCGGCCCGAACGACGCGCGCAAGTCGATCGCCGCGCTGCACGAGTTCCCGACCTGGGCGGCGCACTTCCTCGGCAGCATCGGCACCGAGCAGCAGTCGAACCTCTCGGCCCAGCTCCGCAACGTGGTCAACGCCGCGACCGTCCTGACCCGCGTCCAGGAGCACGCCTTCCGCGCCGCGGCCTTCCACGGCACCTTCCGCACCCAGCTCGAACGCATGGGCCTGGATCCGAACGTCGAGATGGCGATCGGCAAGACGCCCCGGGATCTGATCCAGAAGCTCGGGGTCGACAAGGTCGAGCGGATGGTGAGCGCGTCGACGGCGGCCGCGCTCGACAAGACCTTCGCCGCCAATCCCTACCCGGGCACCATCCCCGACATCCTGATGAACTACTTCTCGCGCGATCCGATCTTCGCGCCGCTGCTCCAGATCGGCGTGCCGTTCCCCCGATTCAGCTTCGTCACCGCGCCGCGCTGGCTGTGGGACCACTCGGTCGTCGGCCCGCTCGTCGACCTGCCGCTCTACGCCCTCTCCAGCGCCCGCAACGACGCCGGCATGAAGTTCCGCGGCCGCTACTACCTGATGAAGGAGATGGAAGCGAACAGCGACATCCTCGGCCGGCTCGACACCGACATCGCCACCACCGAAGACGCGGCCTCGCAGGCGGCCGGCGAGTTCCTCAAGGCGCAGGTCACCGCCCGGGAAGCCAACGCCTCGCTCAACGCGATGCACAAGCGGCTGTCCTCGGGCACCGTCATCCCGACGCTCGAAGCCGACATCCAGCGGGTCTCCGAGCAGCTGCAGGAGGCGCTGACCACGTCGGCGGCCAAACGGGCCGAGTGGCGGGTCCAGGAAGCGCGGGTCAAGAACCTGCGCACCCAGCGCCAGACGGCCACGAAGACCGCGACCAACCTGCAGATGGTCGGCGCCGCCGCCTCGCCGCAGGAGTACTGGGCACGCCACGTCACCGGCGCGGCGCTGTTCGGCGCGGCCTATATGCTGATTGCCTCGAAGTCGGATCCGGCGGCGAGCAAGTGGAACGAGATGCCGCTCGACGACGTCCTCAAACTGGCCGGCGCCGACCGCACCACCCATCCACAGATCGACCAGTTGGCCCCGGTCAACCGCAACCTCGACCTCCGGGCCTACGCGCCGCAGGTCCAGCCGCTGCTCCTCGCCGACCTGGTCTACGACATGGCCCACCACACCGACTGGTCGGCGCTGCGCGAGTCGTACATCGATCGCACGACCAACGACCCGTTCCGGCTCACCCCGCAGTTCTTCCGCGATCACTACGACGGCAAGTACAGCGGCGCCAGTTTCGGCAAGGAGTTCCTCAACGCCTACCTCTCGGTCTCGCCGGCCGCCGGCACGACCAAGACGCTGCTCGATGCGCTGTCGGGTGAAGGCGGCGGCCAGGGTCGCCCCTCGCTGCTCGCACCGGGGGTGATCGAGGATGCGTTCCTGACGACGATCGGCCAGTTCGTCGCCCGCTACACCGCACCGCTGCGGGTCATCTCGGACTTCTGGGGCGAGTTCAGTCCGGAGGAAGCCAAGGTCCGGATTCCGGAGACCGGGACGGAAGAAACGACCGGTGTCGGACAGCTCTACGAACCGACCCTGGCCAACATCCCCTACGCCAGGCGGCTGATCCCGGAGAAGATTTCTCCGATCACCGGCCAGCCGCTCACCTCGGTCGACCCGATGGTCCGGCAGCTGGCCGGGGTCACCCAGCGGGTCTCGACCCAGATCGAGCAGGAAGCCAACCGGATCAATCTCCCGTTCGCGGCGCTGGTCCCGCGCCAGACCGGCGACCGCGAGTACGACAACCAGGTCAACAAGACCTATTCGCAGATGCTCAACGACGTCGTGCCCGAGCTGCTCGCCGATCCCGGCTATCAGGCGATGCCCTACTCGGTCCGCCGCGAGACGGTGCTCATCCCGACGCTCAACGGGCTGAAGAAAGCGGCGGCGGCCAGCAACTACGACGACCTGGTCGACAAGTTGATGCACGCCGATCCGGCACACCCGCTCGACCCGGAGAGCGCTGAATACAAAGCGCGGCTGCAGCAGCTCGGGCCGGCGGCGCAACAGCGGCTGCGGATGCTCAAGCAGTATGTCGACAAGCTCGATAAGGAGAGTCCGGTGCCACCGGAGCCGAGCGAGCCAGGCGCAGAGGAACCAGCCGCACCACCCGATCTGTCGATCCCGGAACCGCCGCCGCCCGGCCCGCTCGGTCCGCCATCCCTGCCCACGTTCCTGCAGCCATGAAGGAGACACACATGCCCGCGATCAACACCGTCCGCAGCTACCACGTCGTCCTCGCCGATGGATCGGAGCGTGACGTCAAGGCGATCGACGTCAAGGTCGACCAGGGGGTGCTCCTGTTCATCAACGCGGCCGGGGAATTAGCCGTCGCGTATGGCCACGGGCAGTGGTCGCTGGTGGAGCTGGAGACCCGGGACCGGGTGGCGTCCTAGTCCTAATAAGACCGACGCTTCCCTCGCAAACAGCCGTCGATGATGTGGTCGATGGCCTCGCGCTGGCGCAGGGTCGCCCGGCCGGTCATCATCATCGTCTCGCGGATGCCTTCGAGGGTGTCCCGGCACCACTCGTAGTCCCGGGTGGCCAGGAGGCTGTCGATGGTGGCGATGTGCGACTCGGCGTCCTCGACATCGCCAGAGCCCGGATCGACGTCACGATCGTCGTCACGATTCATTGCAGCAGCCTCGCTTTCAGGTCGTCGACTTCATCGAGGTCTTCCTCATCGATCGGCAGATAGGTCGCATCGATCGCGGTCTCGGGCAGCCGGTCGTCGATCGGCACCGGCTCGCACTCGGCCCAGCTCCCGCCCACCGGACTGACCTTCACTTCGACATTAGTTCTGATGTGACTGCCGATACCCCACTCCTCGGGACACGGCATCTGCAGACACGGCGCCCGCATCACCAGCACGGCAATCGACGCCGCCCACTCCCACACCCGGTCCGGGAAATGAAACAGCAGCGAGTCGTGAATCGGGTGGAGCAGCGGGGTTTTCCCTTCTGCCGCATGACCGATGAACGTCCGGCTCTCGGGGTGGAGCAGGTTCAACTGCGCTTCCTTCAGCTTTCCGGCGGTAATCGACTGCGGGAACAGCGCAATCACCCGCTTGCTGTCCTCGCCCGGCACCACCTCGAACGGCCGGCGGTTGATGATCCGCACGCGCGGATGGTTCTCCCGCTTCAACCGGTTCTTGGCAATCCACTGCAGCTTGCGGTAGGCGACTTCGGTCAGCGGCCGGACCGACTGCACCCCCCAGAACCAATGCCGGTATCCGAACGGGTGATGCTTCCCGCTCCTGGTCAGCAGGGTGTAGTCGTCGACGAACGGGCCGCCGAGATAGCCCTGGTCATAGGCTATCGCCCGCACCCGCTCGTGGAACTCGGGCAGCTTCGGACACAGCGCGTAGTACAGGTCCTGGGTGTACTGCGCGTCCTTGAGTGTCGGGAAGTCCTCGGGAAACGTCTCGTGCATTCCATACACGGTCAGCCCGTAGTTGTTGCCGTGGACGCAGCGCTTGGCCCGGTCGTAATCGGCCGGGTAGTACTTCTTGATCTCCTTGAACAGGAAGACCAGGTCACTGTCGCTCCAGCTCAGATCCGGCACGGTCTGCAGGATCTTCTTCTCATGGAGGAGATGGGCGGTGAGGTAGGCGTGGACGCCTAATGTCGCCAGTCGGATATACACCGGGTCGCCGATCATCCAGCCGGTGTCGACCCCCTCGGTCCCGCCGTAGTCGATTTCGACGATCCGATACCCGGGGTCGGCGACGATGCAGTCCCTGAACCCGGCGGCCAGACTGCTCCTCCCGCTCTTGTCGGCGATCACGTTCTGCAGATTCGGGTTGACGCTCGAATCGCGGAACATGCTCGGGCGCTGGGTGATCAGCGGGTGAACCCGGTTATCCTTCCACAGCCGGCGTTTGGTCCCGACGACATAGACCGAGTCGACCTTCTTCACCGCCTTGTAGTCGAGGATCTGTTGATAGACTGGATTCCCCGTCTTCTTCGCCAGCTTCTTCAGTGTGGCCTTGTCGCCGGTTTCCTTCTTGGTGTGCTTCTCTTTGCCCGGGGACTCGCCGCTGTCTTTGATGAATTTGAGGATCTGCCGTGACGAGTCGGGGTTGAAGGGGAGCTGCCAGAACCACCGTTGCTCGACAGACGGACTGGTGACCAGGAGCGGCGCAACCGCGGCGTGAGGTTCTGCGGCCGCATCGTCTTCGGCAGGCTGTTGAGGATCCGCAAGACCTGGGTCGCCGTCCAGAAGGCTTGGGGTGAGGTCCGCAGCTGCAGCTGCGCGGCGCTTCCGCTTTCGTCGTACCAGACAGTTATGTGCAGGTCCAACCGGCGATTTGCCGCAGGCACGGCAGCTCTGGACAGCACAAGTGACCGTTCGTTCCACAAGACGCACCCCCTGTGCGATGTAGTCGGCCTTGGCCGCGTCACCTTTCTCGCGGGCTCGGCCGAGGACCGTTTTGGGCGGGGTTTCCGACTTCGGCTTCTTCTTGTATCCGTTCTTCGGGTGGAGCACGCCGACCAGTTCGCTGTGCTGAATCGCGGTCAGGCGGTCGGCGGCGATGCCCTGGAGCTTGGTGTGGAACGCGTCGAGGCGGTCGACCGAGACCGGCACGCCCTGCTCGTAGGACGGCCTGAGTACGTACTGCTCTCTCAGATGCGAGTGCCGCCAGAACGCGTCCCACAGGCCGTCTTTGACCAGTGCTGGAAACACCCCATACGGACCGACCCGGTTGGTCTGCAGGCCGTCGACCGCGGCATACAGCGCATCCTGGCCCTTGACCTTGGCGAGGTGCTTCCAGACGCCGTAGTCGCTGTAGAATGGCGCCCAGAACCCCAACCCCAGGGGCCAGTCACTTTGTAAATAGTGTGCCGCCCACATCGCGTCGAGGATGGTGACGTCGCTACCGTCCGCCTGTCTGAACTGGTGCCCTCTCACCCGCAGCCGCGACTCGTCGAACCACTTGTTCCACATCACCAGCCAGGCGCCGCTGGTCAGCAGCTGGTCGACCAGATCGACATACGGCCCCTCGTACGGCACCGTCCAGCCGTCGTCGAATCCGAAGCTCCCGTTCACCCGCTGGATGTTGGCGGTCGGGTCTTCCGCGGTGAGTTCGTTTTCGTCTCGCCCGGCAGTCTCGGGCGTCTCGATGTCGATCGGGAGATAGACCAGCTCGCCGCGGCGAACACGCGCGCAAGCAGCCTGCACCGCGGATCGGAACTGCTCCACAGGCGGATCGAGCAGCAGGGACACCGGCCGGCGCGAATAGCCGCGGGCGTGGAGGACATCCTGGGCAAGCCCAATATCGTGTCGCACGACATCGAACAGGTTGGTGGCTCCCCGCTGTAGGTGAGACGGATGGTATGTGGGAATGACGAAGTAGCGGTTGGCTGGGTCTCGATGGACAGTGCCATGAAAGTCCTGGATGCGGACCCCGGCGACGCCCCAGAGATCGAGGACCTGTTTGAGCGCGACGCTGCCGAGGGTGACGACCACTTCGAGGTGCGCATTGTCGAGGCTCTCCTGGAGGTAGGTGCGGCAGTGGGTGAGTGCGGAATGCTCCCAGGGTGCGCCGTCCAGCCAGTTCTCTGGCGGCGAACAATTTACGCAGTTGTGGACCTTCGCCACCTGTCTCGATAGTTGTGCTCTGGCCAGCAGCCGCTCGAACATCGCGCCGGCCGCGCCGACGAACGGCTCGCCGGCCATCGCTTCCTGGAACCCCAGACTCTCGCCGACGAACAGCAGCCTGGCGTCGCGCGGGCCGGCATACGACGCGAACCCGTTGCCGAGCGTTTCGAGCTGGCAGCCGTGACAGGCGGGCGGTTTCGAGAGTTTCGCTAACATCGCGTGGCACGCTGCGGGTACTGTACTAAGCACTCATCGCTGAACTTTGTAGACCTTCTGCAGCACCGGCTTGTCGATCGGTCCCTTCAGGTAGGGAGCGATCCAGATGACCCGGTGCGCCTCCTCCCGGGCATACCACTGCGCGCGATGATGGCCGGTGACCCACCACTGATGCTTCCACTCCCGGCCCTCGACCGATTCCGGATCAGGATGCTCGCCGCGCTGCTCGCCACGCCGCTCGCCCTGCGTATCGTGTTCGTCCGGCCGCCGCTTCCGCAAGGCGACGACGTGGACCAGGTTGTCGGGTGTCTGCCCGGCCCGTTCGATGCGACGGCGAAGCGGCCGTGGAATGGGATCGGACGTCGTCTCGACGAAGGGTGAGTGCAGGAATGAACAGCCCTGCAGGACCAGGTCGAGAATACCGGTTGGAGACCCACCAGGCGGCGGCGGCAGGATCGGCTCGGCCAGAAAGTCCTGGGGATAGCGGATACCGTAGTGAAAGGTCGAGCCCTGCACGACCATTTCCAGCTCCTGGCACATATCCCAGGCGCAGACGACCACCAGTTTCCTGCCCTCGGGACTCTCGTAGTCCTGCTCCTTGATGAAGAACCAGTTCAACTCGCCACTGACGTTGGTGCCACGCAGCGTCGAGGGATACGCGGTTTCGAGCGACCAGAACATCGATTTAGCCGGGAGCAGCGTCGGGCTGATGACGTGTGCAGGCAGCGGCGGCGACGCCCGCAAGGTCTGCCAGACGTGGTCGGTCCACAGATACGGCGTCGCCAGCAGGATGTCGACGGCCATCCCCAAGGCGACGCCCTGCTGATGCTCGGGATGGGCGAGGTCGATCCGGACACCTTCGGGCATACCTGCCGCCTTGGCGAGCAGCGCCATCGCCACGGTCAGCTGTTCGCCGCGGGCGTGCCAGCCGGCGGTATTCCGGTGCGCCCCGGGCGACTCGATGAACTGCAGATAGTCCCGGGCCACGACGTCCGCATTCAGCTGGTCGAGCAGCGACCGTGCCGCCCGGGTGATTTCGTAAGGGTTATAGGGATCGAGGGGATTGGGAACGTGGGGACACAGAGGATCCGGATTGCCCCAGATGATGTGCGGAAGTTTCATGGCTGTACTCGAAGGAGATACTGGAGCAGCGCCATCGGGGTCACCGGGATGAACTCCGGCACCGGCTTCTTGGTCAGCTGACAGGCCATCCGGGTAATCCACTCCGCTTCCGGGAAGGTCCGGAACGGCGCATCCCAGGTGATCTGGGTCAGGGTGTTGCGGCGGTAGGCGATGATTGCCTTGGCGACGACGGCGCGGGCGGCTTCATCAGCGGTGGGCGGCATGGGCATCGTCGGGCAGGTTTACATAACGCGCCTTATCGGACGCGGATTATCCCTCGTCTGACTCGACCACGCGGGCTAGAGTCGGCCATGCCTCGCGCACGAACTGGACGAGGGCGACGAAGATGTCCGGGTCTAGGAAGATTTCATTTGTGTCGCTGATCCCGTCTGAGGTCGTGAGACGGATCACGTCATGGCTCACGGTAACTTCTGCATATACGCCATCGCCTATATACCGCTTCGTCTGCGAGACGCCTTCGATCTTGTCGCTCATGCCTGCCCTCCCTCCGTGCCCTTGCTCCGATGTAAACTCAACTTCGCCTCGGCTTGCGGGTGGTTCCCGCAGTGCGCGACTAACCATCGCGCATACGGCCGGGGCTTCAGCCCTGCCCTCACTTCGTGCCCTTGCTCGTTGACATCACGTCTTAGCGGACGCGGATCGGGGGGCTGCAGCCGAACGGGAACTGCCGCTGCCACGACTCCAGGATCCGCCGGCCGTCGGGATCGAGCCGGGCGATGTCCCGCTCCGTCGCCACCGCCAGGCCGGTCGCGGTCTGGAGCAGGAAGGTCGAGCAGCCGGCGCACAGGGCGATGTCGCCGGGTCTCGGCATCGCCACATGCGGCTGGTCGAGCGCGATGTTGCGGGTGGCGTTGAGCGCTTCGTGGCAGACCGGGCAGTACTGGGTGTCGACCTGGATCCGCGGGCCGACGAAGACCTGCCGCTTCGCCTGCTGCTGCTCCTGCTGCTTCTCCCGCTGCTTCTTCTTCACCGGAAGTCCTCCGGCGTGCGGTCGTGCCGGGTGTAGTCCTTCAGCCAGCTCTCACTGACGTAGTCGTAGCGGTTGGCAGCGTTCAAGGACTGGAGCGTGTAGACCAGCCGGGCGATCAGGGTGAAGAACCAGCGCATCGGTCACCCCCGTACTTTCACAGCCACTGCTTCAGAATCGGATTGGCTCTCACCCGCGCCGCGAACTGACTCACACTCCCGACGATCCGCAGTCCCTCCGGCCCCTTCACCCGGCTGATCCCGACATACAGCATCCCGCTCATCAGCCAGAAGGCGCTGTTGATCATCAGCTGGATGCGCTCCAGGGTCAGTCCCTGGACCTTGTGGACGGTGGTCGCGTAGGCCACCCGGACCGGCATGTACTCGACCGTCGCCAGGACGTCGTCGGGGTTGCGCACTTCGCCCTTCTTCAGCATCCGCCGCGCGCCAGGCTTGAGCCGTTCCCGGATCACCTCGTGGACGTAGACGATGTCCTGCTTCCCGCGCAGCAGCTTGACCGCGAGCAGCGGCCCGAACGGTCCCTGCAGCCGGTCCTGGACATACCCGAGGTCGCCATTCGCGTAGACCATTCCGCCCTCGGTGTTGTAGCCGTTGGCGAGGATCATCACCAGCGCGCCAGTCTTCAGCTCCAGCTGCTCGGGAATGTTGCGCCACTCGCCCGGCCACAGCTTCGGGTCACCGGTGCGGTGCGAGTCGTAGAAGAACGGCTCCCCCTTCAGTCGCAGCATCCGCAGCTTGTTGTACCTGTCCACTTCCAGATTGGTGGCCAGCACCGTCGAGCCGTTGTAGTTGGCATCCTCCTGCGGCGAGAGGAAGCGCTGGAAGTAGTCGACACACGCCTTGTCGCCGCGGCGCAGCTGATTGACCGCGACCAGGAAGTCTGTGTCTGTCTGTCGATGCTGCTCTCGGAGCGTGATCGTATTCGCCGCGAACGCCTTCCAGCAGCTGGCCTGGAACGCCCAGATCGGCCGCTCCTCGGGCGGGATCTTCTTCTTGTCCATGCCGACCGGCGGCAGCTGGCCGAAGTCGCCGGTCAGGGTAATCCCCATCTGCTCGGGGTCGTTGGGATGCGGGTAGGCTTTCTTCACCCGCCGCTCGTTCAGTTCGTCGACAGCGAGCTTGAGGATGTCCAGCTGTTTGCCGTCCATCATCGACACTTCGTCGATGCACAGCCGGCGGACCCCGGCGACATAGAGCTGGCGCAGCGCCGCCCCCAGCCTGCCCAGCTCGAACTCCTGCTGCATCGAGATGGTGTCGAAGTAGCGGAGGCAGCTGTTCAGGGTCGTCCCTGACAGATTGATCGCGGCGATCCCGGTGGTGGCGAGCAGAACGGCGTCGGTGTAGCGGCGCTCGCGCTCCTGGACGGTGTAGCTCTTGCCGGTGCCGGCATCCCCGGCGAGATAGAGGAACTGCGGCTCGCTGGCCGGGCCGAACGGCTCACGGATGGCGGTAAGGTCGACCTGGTCGGACGGGTCGTTGCCGTCGTCGTCGTCTTCGTCTTCCTCGTCCTCCTCGTCCTCCTCGTCGGGCTCGTCGACATCGACATCCGGCGGCGGCGGCACGTCAGCCGGCGGCAGCGGTTCCTGTTCCTGGCTCAATAGCGGGGTGGGCAGCGGCGGTCGGGGTCTGGCCATGTGCGGATCTCCTTCTCAACTCCGGTGATTGTCCGGCAGTTTTCCTTTCCCGGGTGCGGGCTATTCAGGGCCAGTCGCCAGCCGGACGAACCCGCAGCGCGGTCCCTTGGCGGATTGCTCGTATCTGAAATCGACCAGGTCGCCGTCGCTGAGCAGATCGAACTCGGTCCCGGGTTCGACGACGCTGCGGTGGAAGAAGTATTCTCCCCCGCCGCCGTCGCGGATGAACCCGAAGCCGCGCTCGCGGACCAGGCGCTTGATCGTGCCGCGGACCAGCGGCAGCCGGCCGGAGGCGGCAGCTGGCGGCCGTTCAGGCTCCTCCTGATCGTCCTGGTGCTGGCCCTGGTGCGACGTCAGCTTCTGACTGGGTCGGCGATAATGCGGCTGCGGCGATGCCGGCAACGGACGACGAACGGACGTCATGGCTGTGGCTCCTGCTCCGGGTGATCGGGCGGCTGGGCAAGGGGCTGCTGTTCCTCGCCATCGCGGCGTCGGTCTGGTGGCTGCTGTGGCGGCTGTTCTGGTTCGGCGTAACCCACCAGCGTTAGGAAATCCACCCGCCGCTGCGGCTCGGTGATGATCGTCTGCTCCGAGCGGAGCACCACCCGGCACAGCCCGGGCGGGGCGCCAGGGTCGAGCACCGGCCGGATCGACTCGACGACGTAGGTCGGCGGCAGCGGCAGGTCCAGGGTATACGTCCCGCCGACGCGGATCGGCCGGCCGAAGCGCTCGGTCAGCCGGTCGGTGGCGCCGACGGCTGCGGCCTGCACCAGCTGCCGCTTCCGGGCTTCCTCGTGACCCATCGCTATTGCTCCGGCAGCGGCAGCGGGTCTTCGTCGAGCGGGAGCGGCAGGCCGAGTTCAGCCGGCGGCTCGTCCAGCTCGGACTCGGGCAGTTCGACCGGCGGCTCACTCGGCGTCTGCCGCTGCTTCGGCTGCGGCTTCGCCGTCGGCTTGCCCTTGCCCTTGCTCTTGCTCTTGGTCCGGGCGGTCTTGGCTGCCTTCTTCTTGCTCTTGGCGGTCGCGGCCTGGACGGTGGTGCGCTGGTCGTGGGCCTCGCTCATCGGCGGCGGCGCCGGCTGCGGCACGCCGGGCTGCGGCACCCGCTCGGCATCGACGATCCCCAGCGGCGCGGCCGGCGGACGGACCGGCACTTTCTTGTGGTGGCTGCGGTTGTTCCCCTTCCGCTGGCTCACTGCGTCCCCAGCCAGGGCGAGCGTCAACTCGGCCTCGCCGATCGGCGCGGTGGTGAAGTAGCGGAGCACGGCAACGGCGGGATTCGGTGGTCGCCTCGGCATACAGGTCTCTGTTCCTTTCTGATTCGCGTTCTGTTTCGGTCAGCGCAATTCGCCGACCCGTCGCACGTTGGTCGCCCGTGGCCCCTTCCGCGACTCGCTGACCTCGAAGGTGACCGGCATCTCCGGGGTCAGCTCGCGCCAGTCACCGGTGAACTCGCTGGCGTGGAAGAAGTACTCGACGTGGTCCTGACCGCGGATGAAGCCAAACCCCTTGGCGTGGATCGATTTGATGTGGCCGGTCACGGTTTCGCAGTCCCGACATCGGTCCAGCAGTTGCTCGTCGATCCGCCCGGGCAGCCCTGGTTATTGAGGTACTGCCACCAGTGGTTGGTCGTCCCCGACGGTCCATACACATACACGTTGCGGTTCTTGTAATAGACCTGACTCCCCAGCCCGATCACCGTCCCGTTCCGCATCTGGTTCAAGCAGTCACTGGCCGGGTGGCCGGTCACCGACGGCGGACAGCTCGCCGGCACCGTCGCCGACTGGGTCCAGGTCGCCCCGATCGAATCGACGATGATCGTCGACGGCGGGATGATCGCGCCGCTGCCGGATTCAATCGTGATGCTGGCCGGCGCCTGCACCGTGCTGCTGCCCGAGTAGGTGTAGCTGACCGCGCCGGTCCGGACGTTCTTCGGGTCGCCACAGGTGGCGCACTGCACCTCCAGGGTGTAGGTGTGCGTGCCGCTGACCAGCGAGGTCATCGGCCCGCTGCAGTTGAACAGTCCCTGCTGGCCGGTGGTGTCGACACAGGTCGCGGTAATCGCCACCCCGGTGGTCGCGGTGTCGATGTAGTAGGCATACAGATAGGCGCTGCTGATCGTCGCCAGGGTCGGCGCCGGCTGCTGCCAGAACATGGTCACCGTGGCGACCGCCTGGTTGGTCGGCACGCCCTGGCGCGGGGTCGGCCGCTCGGGTGTCGGCTGGGCGGTCGGCGGCTGCGCTGGCGTCGGCGGCTGTGTGCCCACGCGCGGCGCCGCCGGGGACGGCAGCCGGTCGGGTGGCGGCGGGGTCGCGGGCGGCTGCGGCTGCGCGACCAAGAGTCCGGCGACGAGTATCCATACACGCATCATGGCTGCCTCTCAATCTCCCGCGTCGAGGACGATCCACACCGTCCCCCAGGATGAATCTTGGCGGTAGAGATTGTCGCCGATCCGCAACTCGCCCTCCAGGAACCCGACCCGGGTGATCCCGCCGCTGGGCACCGTCCCGTACTCCCCATACCACTCGACCAGGCGGCTCTCCTCCGACTCAGCCCGCCGGCTGGGTCGCACCCAGAGGCTCAAGAAATTTCTCGATGCGGAAGAACCCGCGCAGCAGCGCGCCGCAGCCCTTGCACACGACGTGGTCGGTCCAGCCCTGACCCTGCTTGACGTTGGCGGCGCCGCCGCCGAGCGCCACCGCGACCTCCAGCGCTTCCTCCCGGGTCTTGAACGCTTCGTTGGTCAGGTCGACGAGGAACACCGGCACCTTGAACGCATTGGTATACAGCCGCGTCTCGGGCTGGCCGTCGGTCTTGCCGCCGCTCTTGACATATCTCCCGGCGGCGTCGCCGCAGCCCTGATTCCCATCCGGGTCAGGGACGGCGGTCCCGGTGCCGTCGTCGATCCAGCGCACCCGATCCGTCGCGCACTGCGCGCTCAGCCCGTGATCGAGCCGGACGATCGCGCCGGGATGGGCGTTGACCATCGGGATCCAGTCGCGGCGGTTGTGGACCTTGCCGCTCTTGTGGGCCAGGCTCTCGCGCACGAAATACGCGATGTCATGGACCAGCGGCGCCTTCTCGTCGCCCTTCCGGCCGCGCCGCCTGGGAATGGTGGTGATCGTCGCGGTCGCCGGCAGCCCGTTCCACTCGCCACCCACGACCAGCATCGGATTGTTCTGATCGAACTTCAGCAGATAGTGCTGCTCGACCTGCGCCTTGGTCGGATCATTCGGGTCCATCAGCACGTTGCCGTCGTCGTCCTTCTTCTCGTAGTCCTTCGCCTCCCAGCACTGGTCGATGTTCGCCGGGAGCTGGAACAGATCGGTGCCGGGCAGGATGGTCGGGGTCTGCGGGCCGATCTGGGCCGGCAGGTCGCCTTCGGTCATCGAGGTTTCGGGTTCGTCGCGGAGATTGAGTTGTTCGGCCATACGTGGGTGTGCTCCTTTACTGCTGCTGTGCTCCTGGTGGAGCGTCTGTCTACTTCTTCCCGCCCGGCGGCGGCGGCATCCCGGCCTGACGAATCGCCCGCACCACCGGCCGGATCGCGCTCGGGGTCGGCGGCCGGACCGGCGGCGGCGGCGCCTCGCCGTGCGCGGTCTGCGGTGCGGCGGCTGGTGTCGCCGTGACGGGTGCGGGTGCCGCGGCTGGCGTCGGTGTCGTCGGTGTCGCCACCGCCGGAGGCATCACCGCCGGAGGCATCACCGCCGGAGGCATCACCACCGGAGGCACCGGACGCGGCCCAGCCCCAGAGGACGGACCACCCGCCATCGGCGGTGTCGCCGCGGCGGGTGTGGCAGCTCCGGCAGCTTTCGCCGCCACCGCTGCTGGAGACGACAGCGGTGTCCGTACTGGGCCGCGCCCGGCACCCAGCTGCGACGCGCTCAGCTCCTTCCTGGCCACCACGTCCATCTCGCCGTCGACGGTGATCGGGTGGAAGGCCGGCGCGTCGGGATAGGCTTCGGCGTCGAGTCGGGTGTTCCTGTCCAACGCCGCTTCCAGCTGGTCGAAGAAATACCCCAATGAGAATCTGGTGAACGGCGGCTCTTTCTCGCCATCCTCCAGGAACGGCGGCAGGTCCCCCGGTTCTGCCCGGGTCTTGGCCAGGTGCGGAACGAAGCTGCCCGGGTCGGTGTGATTGACCAGATACAGCCGGTGCACCAGCTTCCCTTTCTCGTTGGTCTCCTTGGTGGTGTTCAGGCAGTTGCCCAGCCAGCTCGGGACTTCAGCGGTGCGTGCGTTGCCGGAGATTTTGGGTCCGAAGACGGCGATCGACTTGTTGTCGTCGGTCGCGCGCAGCTCCAGGAACGTCCAGATCGGCGGCATCACCTGGCCGGGAATCGTCCGGGTGTTCTTGATCCAGCTGCGCATCCGGTTCTGCGCGAACCCGTAGTGCTGCATCGTATTCGCCCCGAACGCGAACTCGCCGGAGATGATCCTGGCCCCGGTCCCGCTCAGTGCGTTCCCATCCTTGGCGCCGGGGTCGTTGCGCGCCGCCCGCGCCGCCATGTCCTCCATCGCCCAGTCACAGAGCGCCGTCCCGGAATCAAAAATGTACAGCCCGACGTGCTTGATCCACGGGGACTGCACGGTGATCGTCTCGACCTTGTAGGTCTGGGCCGTCACCGGCGAGCCCTTGCACACCGGACATTGAATCGAGAAGTTGTGCAGGCCGGCGGCGCTGCGCAGCGTCCTGACCTCGTGGCCCTGCGGACAATACACAATCCAGCGCTGCTCCTTCGGCGGCACCAGAAACACGTCCGGCTGGGCATACCCGGTGAAGGGATCGTCGATCTTCTCCGGCCAGTAGCCGAGCGTCAGCTTCTCCATCGTCTCGAACGGCTCGACGTGGTTGATCGGGTTGTAGACCTGGGCGAACCCGAGCCGGACCATCCGGAGCAGCATGTTGCCGAAGCCACCCGGGTCGGCGGCGACGTAGCGGCTGATCTTGTGGTAGCGGTCCCAGCAGTATTTGACCGCGGTGGCTGACAGGGTCGTCTTCCCGGTTCCCGAGTCGCCGACGATCCCGGTGGCGGCGTTCGCCTGGCTGACGTCGCCGAGCTTCAACAACGCCTGCAGTCTCGCTTCCGCGGCTTCTGCAGCGGCTGTCTGTTCGGGTGTTGCCGCCGTGGTCACGGGTTCAGTCATTTCGTCACCTGGCGGTTGTCGTAGGCCGGGTCGAGCACCTGGTCTGCCTTCTGGCTGCTTCGCTCACTTCGCTCGACTTCTACCGCCCGCTGCTCGTCAGACAACAGATCGTTACAGCCAATCCCGAGCGTGGTCGCGGTGATCCGCACGCCCCGCCGCTCGCGCCCCTGAAACCCCCAGCGCGTGCCGTGCAGCGAGGCTTCGATCTGCTTCTCGACCAGTGCGCGCGGCCCGACATATTCGACCAGGCGGAACACGCGGACGTAGTCATCGGTGTGCACCTTTCCGTTCTCGTCAATCTCGATGATCCGGTCGGCCATCGTCATTCGTCTCCTTCTCCTACTGCCGGCACCGGCGGTCCTGGTGCCCACCGCCCTCTCGCCACCCCGCCGGTAATCGCGCCGGCATGACTGCCCGCGCCTAATGTCTGCCGGCTGTCGCGGCTGCCTCTGAGCGGCGGCGGTGGCCCCTGCGGCTCGGGCGAGTGCGGCTGGGTGAGCGCGTACTGCGGGAACGGCTGCTGCGGTATCTGCGGCATCTGCTGCGGCATCGGCTGCGGCGGCTGCGCTCTCGGTGACAACAGGGGATTGCCTCTCGACTGCAGCTGCTGCTGCTGCTGCATTCCCGGCTGGGTCAGCTGCTGCGCCAGCTGCACCAGCCTGGCAATCGTCACCTCGGCCTGCTGCAGCCGTTCATGGAGCTGCCTGATCGCATCCCCCACGTCCCGATTCGCATCGAGCAGCACTCCGACCTGCTGCACCGCTTCGTCATAGGTCTGGGTGTCCGGCGGCTGATAGGTGAGCGCACCGACCACGGCACTGAGTGCCTGCCACGGCGTGCGATACCCCTGTCCCAGCTCGGTCAACCCGGGTGAATCCAGGTCGATCTGGTCCCCGTCGGCGAGCCCGAGCCTGAGCGCGTAATTCTCCGGTCCGACTTCGACGACGACCAGCTTAATCTCCACGGTTCACCCGGCCGTCGAGCGTGCCACTCGCCGGTCCCAGCAGATCGTTCAACTGATTGGCCACCCGCTCGCTGCGGTGCTGGGTGATCGCCCCGCCGACATCCGGCCGCGCATACGTCTGACTATCAATCCCGGGCCTGGTCTCGTTGACGTTCCCGAGCGCCGATCCCTGCAGCCGCAAATCTCTCAGACTCATCGGCTCGGCGCCGAGCAGTTCGAGGATGTGCTGGATCTTGCCTTCCCTGGCGAACCCTTCGATCCGGCGCAGCTCCGCGGTGTCGGCGGTCTGGAGAATCCCTCTCACGAACTCTCTCAACAGATTCCCGGCCATCCGGCCATCGGTCATCACCCGCCCTTCGGTGAGCAGGGTCTTGTCCCGGACGAGCAGCTCCTCGATCAGTTCGTCCTTGCTTCGTTCCCGATACGCCTTCGCCTGCTCGGCCAGGAACTGCGCGTCGCCCGCTCTCCGCGTATCTTCGCCATCGAGGGCGCCGAGCCGGCGGATCTGTGCGGTGGTCAGGAGCGGGACGCGCGGGTCGGCCGGCTGCTCTGGCTGCTCCTGAGCGGTCTCGACTGCCTGCAGGTCGGCGCCAGGGTCGACCTGGTGCTGGTCGAGCCACTCGATCGCATGACCGACCAGGTCGAGGTCGGAGACTGGAGACGCGGGCTGACCGGGCCGACCGGCACCAGCCGGCGGCTGGTTGGCATTCCCGCTGGCATCAATCTCGACCTTGTCCAGCCACCGCTGCACGTCATCCGGTGTCGGCAGTCCCGCGTCCTCGCGCCGTGATCCTTCACTCATCTCCTGCTCCTCCTACTTCCCGCTACTTCGGCATCGTAAGGGGGACTTTTCGCCCCGTCACTTCAGCCCTCCGACATGCCATTTGCGGTTCAAGTCCGCGTCCTCCACCACCGTGATGTAACGCTTGGCGATGATCCAGACCCGCGATCCGGTTTCCTTCAACGTGATCCGCCGTCCCACCGTCAGACGCCGGTCGTCGCGGAGCCAGCAGACGAGCCGCGCGCCCGCCTGCGGATCTTCCAGCTCGAACTGTCGATCGAGCATCGGGCTATTCATTACTCAGCCTCACCTTCTTCCACTTCCTCATCCTCCTGCCCCCACCCCTCATGCGGCACCAACCCCCGACTCACCGCCTGCTGCTTCTCGGGATCGTGGTGCGGGACACGATAGACGAACAGCTCCCTTGCCACCGGGTCGCGCCAGTCATCGGTCACCGGGTGGCAGATCGGCTGATTGGGACAGGGATGATCGGGGCCGAACGGGTCGCAGTTCCAGCTCCTGGGCACGACCGATTCCACGAACTGCATGAACCGATCATCCCCCCACTCGACGCTGTTCGCCTGGGCGAACTCGTAGATCCGCCACAGTCGGTCCTGCCACAGCTTCTCCTCGGCGACCAGTGAGCGGAGGGCTTTATCGATCTGTTCCCGTTGTTTGGGCAGCGGGCCAATCACGCTGATGCACTTGGCCGCATGGAAGGGATACTCCTCGACCAGCACCTTCGACCAGTACTCACTGACGCTCATCTCGTCCGGGATGCCGGGAAACGCGTCGAGCCGGGGAATCTCCCACAGCGCCGTCTTTCGATACCCTTCTTTCCTGCCCGCGGTATATTCCAGCCCGTCTCTATCGATGTAGTTGTATTGCGGCCGCCACTCGCTCAGCTCACCCGGCACGGTCGGCGGCTTGTAATACGGGTAGCAGAGCATGGTGTCCTGGATCTTCGGCGTCTCCGGGTCACTGCCCCACGGCCGCTGTCTTTTCCCCTTGATCAATCCTTCGACCCAGGTATGGGTAATCTCCACCCCGTGTCTCCGCTCAGCTCCGACAATCCCCATTAGAAACTGCTGTTTCCGCTCCCAGCTGTCCGCCCACGTCTTTCTCGCCTGTCCTGCGGTCTTGAACTCGACATACCCATACGCCCCGTCACTCCGTCTCGACGCGATCAGGTCCGGCCGCGACTGCAGCACGATTCCCAGGCAGCCGCGCGACTCATGGTCGCTGACGTCCCCGACCCGATCGCCCATGCCGCAGGTGCAATCGAGCACCAGGGTTTCCTCCTCCTCGACCGCGACGATCACATAGTCTCTGAGATAGACCGGCAGCCGCTGCAGCGCCCACTGCCAGATCAATCCCTCGATCAGATACGACTGCTCGGTCACCAGGGTCTCTAATCTCCTGGTCGCCTCGGGATCATCGCCGCCGTAGGTCAGCACCCCGCGGGTGTGGATGACCTTCTTGTATTTCTCGATCGCCTGCTCACACGCCCACCTGACGACATCATCGGGCACGGCATCCGGCTGTACGCCGTTGTGCTGCCGCGCGTCGATCACCCACTGCAGAATCGCGGTCGGGCCGGCGTGCGTGTAGGTGCCGGTCACCAGCGGCAGTGACTGCGCCTTTCGCTGGAACCCATACCCGAACGGGCCGGCGTGATACTCGACATATCTGGCGAACGGACAGTAGCTGGTCCCGCGCTCGAAGGCCGAGCGGGAGGTGTGCCACATCTGCGTCGGGTGGTCGTCAGCCATTGGTCGCAACCGGCGTCGTCCCTTCCAGCCTCGCGCGCAGTGCCTGCACCCGCACCCGGCGCATCTTGCACAGCTCAATCTCCGTCTCCAGGCGGGCCTGCTCGGTCCGCTGCCGGCGCTCGTACTTGTCGATCGCCTGCTCCGGGGTGTCGGCGTAGTCCTTCAGGAAGTGCGCCCGGATGTAGCGGGTATGGCGCTCGGACCCAGGGCGGCGCACCGAGGTGAAGTAATCGTTGCCCCCGTCGAGCCGGACTGAATATTCCCTGTCGACGATGCCCGTCCCATCGGCATCGACGCAGTAAACCGTCTTCCATTCAATCGTCGGCTTTTTCGCCATCCTCAGTGCTCCATCCGCTCGATCGTCATGCGGGTGATCGTGTACGGTCCCCGGCAGCCGCCTTCTCCTGGATGTTCATACACCACCTTCCCCAGGGTCAGCTTATCGAAGCTCGCCTGCAGCTTCTCGAAGCTCGCCTGGATGGCACTGACCACCGCACTAGGGAAACTCCCTTCCTGCTGGGTAGTCAGGGTGTCGTCGACCGACCAGGACGATCCATCCCCGCCGCGGCCGGTAATCGAGTATTTGTAGGTCGCCATCACTGCACCTCGTCACTCCATCTCCTGCGCCGTCTTCCGGGTCTTGAACAGCAGCGCCCTGAAGTCTCTGTCGATCGTGTCCAGCACCCCGGTCAGCTCGGCATCGGTGTAGTGCTCGGTGGTCACGCCGAGGATGGTGGCCATCGCGGTGTGGAGCAGCCCGACGGCCAGCCAGCTGTCGTGCCCGGCCCGTTCGTCGATCCACTTGACCAGGTCGCGGAGGACGGCGATCTGTTCGGTGGTGCCGGGTCTGACGCCCATCACTCGACCTCGTCCAGATGCCGCTGATACGTCCGGTCGCTGACAATCAGCCGGAGCGCCCACAAACTGCGCTTCATCGCCTTCCACGCCGTCTGATGCACGTCGAAATACGCGCACCCGAACGGCGCCACCGGATGGATCCGGCACCGCCGCTCCTCGGTCAAAAAGATGCAGCCGTTCACCAGCAGCTTGGGCCTGAGCGTCCGGATCTTCCACTGCTCCCCGGTCCCGCTGTGGGCGACGATCGCGCCTTTCCCTTCCTCCAGGTAGTCCCGGCAGACGTCGTCCGGCGTCAGCTGCAGATACTCGGCAATCCGCTCGACATCGTCGGGTCCGAGATACCCCGGCATCGTCTGGCAGTTCTTCACCTCACCAGGACAGGCGCAGATGGTCCGCTGAAACGGGGGTCGCGTGTAGGCCATCGCCGGTCTCCTCCTCGTATCCGCCAGGTCCTGCCGACCAGGGCGTAATACTTCCTCTACCTCGCCGCCAGCTCCCGCATCTCGTCGAGGAGCCGGTCACTCCCCTTCGTCGCCAGCGACTCGAAGAACAGCTCCAGGGCATCCTTGACCCGGATCGCTTCCAGCCGGCCCTTGGTGTCGACCTTCCAAATCTGCCCTCTCCACCCCTCGTAGTTCTTTCCCGTATACAGGTGCAGCACGACCCGCACCCGGAGCGGGATCTTCCGGCTCCTGGCGTAGTCGGCTGCTCGCCGCAGGGATCGGTCGCCTTCGCTCGCCAGGTGCTCGACCGCCGGGCCGGCGTGCTCGTCCTCGTCGGGTTCGGGCTCGGATTCAGGATCGGGTTCATCGTCGTCGAGGTCGTCGTCGAGGTCGTCGGGCAGGTCGTCGGGCGGGACGTCGACGTCGCTCTTGGCCCCGTCGCCCTGTTCGGCGATCAGCTCGAACCCCGCGACGTCGTCTTTCTGGTCGGTCGGTGTCGCCACCTGGTCCGGTCGGTTTGGGTCTGTCTGGTCCATGTCCGGACGATGCTATACGCAGTCCTGGTCCGGTGTCAACACGGTCCAGTAGAGATTCTGACAGATTTGTGTATGGGGTATATGGGGGTATTTATGGGGGTGTGGCCCAAACCGGCACTAGATAATGTGGGTTGCCTGGCTCACCGCCCGGGGCATACACTCCCCAGGTTCGGAGTGGCTGAACGTTGACAGGACAGGCAGCGAGAAACTCGGCCGTACAAACGACGAGCGGCGCTTGTCACGCCGCCCGCCGGTCACCCCGACCCACCCCAACTCTTGTCAAAAAGGAGGCAAGTCGATGGCTACTGTAGCAAAGATCCCGCCTGTCAACCAAACCATCTACCCGGACCCCATTCCGGGGATCATCCCGTTCGGCACGGTCAATCTATTCGCTGGGGCGAGCGGCGCCGGCAAGACATCCATCCTCGTCGACGTCTTCCTGCCGGCCTGGATTACTGGTGGGCAGATCGGTCCGTGGACGGTCCCGAAGCTCGATACCTATTGGCTGTCGAGCGATCGGGTGGGCGGCGGCACGCTGCGGCGGATGGAACGGGTGGGGATCGCGGACGCCGTGCGCTACTACGACACCTACGCGCCGGATCCGAAGTTTCCCGAAGATCAGTTCTTCGACAAACGGTGGTCGCCCTGGACGGGGGCTGTCACCTACTGCTTCAACAAGCTCTCACCGAAACCTGGCAGCATCCTCGTGCTCGATCCGGCGACGCCGATGTTCGTCTTCGGCGACAGCAACAAAACCAAGGATGTCACCCGCAGTATGCGCTTCTACAACAAGCTCTGTCAGAACCGGAAGATCACCCTCATCCTGATCGGCCACTTCGCCAAGCAGTCGATGCGAATGGAGGACCGCTACGAACGCCCGCAGGATCGGATTGCCGGCAGCAATTCGTTCGGCGGTTACACCGAGACCCAGATGACGATCATCGAACCGGGGATGCGCTACGAGAATGGCGACAACGGCCAGAAGAAGATGACACACGAACCGTACTGGACGCTGGGCGTCGTGCCGCGGGAAAACAAGGCGATCTACTACGCGTTCGCTCGGGACCAGGATGGGACATTCATGCTCTATGGCGAGTCGGCATTCCAGGAGCCGCTTCCCGAGCATGAAATTGCCGGCATGGAGCGGTGCCAGACCATTCTCACGATGATGCCGGACGACCAGTGGATTCGCTTCAGCGACCTGGTCGAGCCGTTGATGGCTGCGTGGGGATTGCAGCGAAGCCAGGTCTACCAATACCGAGCGATGTTGATCAACAAGGGGTTCGTCAACGTCAGTGGCACCGGTCGACAGGCGCTCATCAGAAAACG
>DASTBN010000050.1:0-8528 GCA_035712045.1 Pseudonocardiaceae bacterium | reverse complement strand
TGACCAGGCCTCGTGCGCCGCTACTGGCGGAGTGCCCTACACCCCGCCAACACCCGGGGGGGTGCCCGCGCCATCTGGTGGCGGCCCTAACTCCTCGGTTGGGGTAGGCCCGGCCGAGACCGGCGTGGATGACCCGGCTCGCCTGGGTCCTGTGTACGCGGGCACCACAGGTACCGGCCAGAACCCCAGCGGAACCGGCCGCCAAGGGGGTGGCAACCCCGCCTGTAACCGCATCGCCCAGGATCAGGCCAATGTCCTCACCGCCCGCAAGACGGTGATGTCGGACAAGGCCACCCTGGAAGCCGCGCAGCAGAAGGAAACTGTCGATCGCACTCAGGGGCTGGTTTCGATCGAGACTGCCCGGCAGAGCGTGGTCACCGCGCAAAACTCACTCGAGTTCGCTTCCGCCACCCGCCCGTTCAACATCGATCAGCAGGTCGCGCTGGTGGCCGGTCTGGAGGCGCAGGTCGCGTCCGCCCAGCGCGACGTGGACGACACCGTGCTGCGCGCGCCGGTGGGGGGCACCGTCTCGGTGATCAATGGTGTGGTCGGGGAGTACGTGCAGCCCAGTTCGGGTACCAGCCCGCTGGCGCCGGGTGCTGTCGCCCCCATCCCCGGCCTGAGCGGTGCGACATCGAGCAGCAGCAGCGCGCTGGGTAACCCCGCTACCGGTGCGGCCCGTCCCGGTGGTACTCAGTTCCTGGTTCTCGACGACGTCAACACTTTCCAGGTGGTCGTTCCGTTCGAGGAATCGGATGCCGCGAAGGTCGCACCCAACCAGAAGGTCAACGTCACCTTCGACGCCGTTCCTGACCTTACCCGCGCTGGCACTGTGGTGTCGGTGGCCCCGGCCGGCAGCAACATCTCCAGTGTCATCAACTACTACGTGACGGTGGTCCTCAACGAAACGGATCCGCGGCTCAAGGGTGGTCAGACCGCCCAAGCCCGCGTGATCACCAATGAGGTCGAGGACGTGCTCACCGTCCCCAATTCCGCTGTTCGCAAGCGCGGCGATCAAAGCACTGTCACGGTGATCGACGCGAGTGGGGCTCAGCAGCAGATGAAGTTCCAGCCCGGTCTTATCGGAGATGATCGCCAGCAGGTGATCTCCGGTTTGCGCGAAGGCCAGCAGGTCGTCCTCCGCGAAGGCACCTGACAGAATTAGAATGCCCGCGACCTCGTCAGTGAGAGGGGTCGCGGGCATTCTGGTATTTGGGGTCAGGGCGGGTAATCAGGCCGGGTCGTTGCCGCTCTCGCGGAAGCCTTGCCGGGACGACCCGTCGACATCCACGGTGGGTGCGTGCCCTTCTGTGGTGTTGTCGGTCACGACGCAGCCGGTCGAGCCGTCGCTAACCAATATCGCGCGATCGAGGTGCGGCCCGGAGAACTTGTTGTGCCGGATCTCAGCGCCTGGCCAGCGGCGCAGGTTAATCGCCTGTGAGCCGTTGGGCGCGCAGGTGTTGTCGACGAAGGAGATCGTCGGGACGCCGCTGGGGGCGGGGCTGCGGCCGGGCTGGTCATCGGTGGCGATCAGGCATTGCGCATCGACGTTCCGGCAGGTGTTACCAGAGATGACGACATCGTAGGTGGGTGTGGTGTGGTCGAAGGTCTGGAAGCAGTCCGGGTGCGGCGGCGCCCGGTACCCCCGGTCGGATATATCGCTGATCGTGTTGCCGGTGATCCGGTGGCCGTTGCCGAAGAAACGCATCCCGTCGGCGT
The DNA here is from genome assembly GCA_035712045.1 of Pseudonocardiaceae bacterium. Classification (GTDB taxonomy): domain Bacteria; phylum Actinomycetota; class Actinomycetes; order Mycobacteriales; family Pseudonocardiaceae. The sequence goes on along the minus strand of DASTBN010000050.1, from coordinate 6,809 downwards.
CGCCATCGTTTTCAGCGATGGTGTCGCTCACCGTGTTCCCGCTTACCGTGATTCGCTGCCCGGAAATGAAGACGCCCACCGTGAATACGTGACGCACGGTGTTCTCGGAAATGGCCGAATCGGTACACCGGCTACAGGCGATCCCGCCCCGGTGAGTGTCATGGACCGTATTACGCCGCGCGGTGAGCCGGGAGCCCTCGAGCGTGATCCCATCGCCACCGGCGACCGTGAAACCCTCGACGATGACGTTGTCAGCGCTGACATGCACCGAATCGACGGTGGCGCCGTCGGCGATCAGCGTGATCGGGGAGTCCTGGGTGCCCGAGGTGCTCATCGTCAGGTCAGCGTCGGTCAGATTATCTCCGGTGAAGCACACCGTGCTTCCCGCGGAGGCGGCGCTGAGAGCCGGGCCCGCATCCTCTGACCGGGTGATCGTGGTGGAGCAGTCCGCTGGCAGGCCCTGAGTCGGCTGACTCGGGCCAGGTGAGGCGGTGCACGCGGCGGCGAGCAGCGGGCCCAGTCCAATGGAACAGACGGACAGTGTCGTTCGAATACCCCCAGTAACTGGCACTGTGCCAGGATAGATGCCCCTCGCTTCCCGCGGTGGGCAGATACGGCTATTGGCAGGGATTTGCCAGCATCGGCTCACGCGGAGATCATTATCCCCGGGGCGTCGCCAGCGCCGCCAGGGCGCACGAACGGGGTCCAGCGGCCCTCCAGCTGGCAGGCACGGTGATCACGGCGATGGAGGAGGTCTTGAGAAGTTCCCGCTCACCGGTCAGCAGGGTGAGGAAGTCTTCGAGGCCGGGATTGTGGCCGACCAGCACGGCGGTCGATGCTTCCGTCGCGAGTTCGTGGGTGACGGCGAGAAGCTCCGGGGTACCGGCGCCATAGAGCCGTCTGTCGTGGCGCACGCGGGGTGCCACCGCCAGCTCGGCGGCCGCGAGGTCCCAGGTCTGTGCCGCCCGGACCGCGGGGGAGCACACCACCTCCCCGATCGTGCCCGCGTGCTCACACAGCCAGCGGCCGACGGCGGGTGCGTCGCGGCGCCCGCGGCCCGCCAGGGGGCGCTGAGCATCGGGGACGTCTGGTGGCCACGCTGACTTCGCGTGTCGGAGCAGGATGAGTGTCCTGGTCATGGGTCAGGCCAGGGAGAGCGTGCGCAGCACCAGCCGGGCGGCCTCCCCGCCGGACTCCTCCGCGATCGCCAGGGCGGCTGGCACGTCCAGATCGTCGATCAGCGCGGCGACGACGGCATCCGTCGCGGTATCCGAGGTCCGCGCCGTCCCGGCCGCCGAATACAGCCGTTCCAGCTGGACGCCCTGAACGTCGAGGTCCGTGGCGCGAAAATCCCAGCTCTGGCGCCACGGCCGGTTGAGTATCAGAAGCCGCACCGCCGCCGCCGGATGGCGGGCGAGCAGGTCCCCGACCAGAACGAGGTTGCCCGCCGACTTGGCCATCTTCGCGCCGTTGATACTGACCGTCCCGACCGGGAGCTGGGTCCGCGCGAAGGGGCCGACGCCGGTAGCCGCCTCCACCATGGCGGCCTGGTAGGCATGGTGCGGGAAGGTGAGGTCGGCGCCACCGGCCAGGATGTCCACCGCGGGGCCGAGTATGCCCAGCGCGATGGCGGCGCACTCGGCGTGCCAGCCGGGACGGCCACGGCCCCACGGGCTGGGCCAGCCGGGCTCGTCGTCGGCGGAGGGCCGCCATACCGGGACGTCGAAGGGATCGTCGCGGGCGGGATCGTCCGGCTGATCGCCGAACTCCGTCGCGAGCTCGGTGGCGCGCTCGGTGATCAGCCCGGCCTTCGCCGGCACTCCGGTGCCCCGGAAGTACACCGTGCCCTCCCGTTCGTAGGCGTGGCCGCGCGCCAGCAACGCCCCGCCCAGCTGCACGACCCGCCCGACGTGGTGGCGGGCCCGCGGCTCGTGTTCGGGCCGGCGCACCCGCAACGCGGCCATGTCCCGCCCGAACAGGAACTCCTGTTCCAGCGCGAACTCGTCGTAGCGTCGGCCGCGTTGCTCCGCGGCGCGGGTCAGCACGTCATCGACATCGGTGATGTTGCGGCAGGTCAGTGTCTCCGCGCCGGCCAGGCGAAGGACCGAGGCCGCCGCGTCCGCCCATACGAAGGTGCTGGCGTGCCCCAGATGGGTCACGTCATAAGGGGTGATTCCGCACACGTAGAAGCGGGCCGGGCTGATCACCGGCAGCGGGGAGCCGCCGAGCTGGATCCGGTCTGTGTGCTCCCGGCGGGGGAGGTAATCCATGGCCTCCATCCTGCCCGGGGCCGCGGGGGTTTTCTCCCTAAGACCGGCGCGATCGGCCATTATTGCTGGGATGGACAGCCGTGACCGGGACAGCGCGGGGCGGGCCCGCAACGCCCGTCCCCGGGACGCGCTGGGTCGCCCACTGCCGTACGGCTCGGTCGGCGTCGGCCGGGTTCCCGAGGATGTCACGCTCAGCCCGGAACAGGCCCTGCGGCAAGCCCAGCGGTTCATCGTGGACGGGTATCCCTTTCACGCCCACGAGGTGCTGGAGGGCGTGTGGAAATCGACCACCGGGGGTGGCCGGGACCTGTGGAAGGGCCTGGCGCAATTCGCGGTCGGGCTCACCCATCTCCAGCGCGGCAACCCCCGGGGGGCGGCGGCGCTGCTGCGCCGCGCCGCCGACCGCATCGGCCCTTATTCCGCGCAGCACCCGCACGGCCTGGATATCGCGGGCCTCATTAGCCAGGCCCGGTGGCTCGCCGACGCTGTGGAGCGGTCATGAACGCCCCGGGCCCGTAGATCGCCTCTGGCATTGCTATCCTAGGCGGTTCTACCGTCCACAGTGGACAATCAGACAAGACGGCCATTGTGGACATGCTCCAGTCCACCGTGGCACCGTGGGTGCATGCGCGAGCTGAACGCCACCTCGGCCGCCTTGCTGGGACTGCTGCACACGCGCCCGATGACTGGTGGTCAGCTCGTCGCCGCGGCAGAAGACCAGTTCGGATCGTTCTTCAGCGTCACCCGCAGCCAGGTTTACCGGGAGCTGCCGGTGCTCGCCGAAGCTGGGCTGCTCCGGCTCGGGAGACGCGGGGCACGCTCCAGCCAGCAGTACGTCCTCACCGCGGCGGGCAAGCGCGCGTTCAAGACCTGGCTGAACTCCGCCCCGGGGGCGGACAACCTGCGCAGCCCGCTGATCTTGCGGCTGGCGCACGCCGGGCAGCTCACGCCCAAGCAGCGGGCGAACCTGGTCAATACCGCCCGGGCGGACTATTCCGGTCATCTCGACGAGGCCAGGGCCCGGGTCAATACGGCCGACAATCCATACACCAAGGCGGTCGCGGAGTTCACCGTCGCGCACCGGCGCGCGATGCTCACGCTGCTCGACGCCATCCCGACGGACTGAGCGAGGAGGAGACAACGGCGGGCGACTACCCTGGCTCGACGTGAACGCCGACGTCGCCGCTGACCTCAAAGAGCTCTCCGCCACCCTCGCCGGGATCGAGGCGGTGCTGGATATCGACTCCTTGCGGGCGCAGGTGGCTGACTTGCAAGAGCAGGCCGCCCGCCCGGACCTGTGGGATGACATCGAGCACGCCCAGCAGGTCAACAGCAAGCTCGCCCACAAGCAGGGTGATCTGCGCCGGGTGCTCGGGCTGCGGCAGCGCCTGGAGGACGTGGAGGTCCTGTACGACCTGGCTGAGGAGGGCGACGACGAGGCCGCCCGCAGTGAGGCCGGCCTCGAGCACCAGCGGCTGCGCCAGGAGATCGAATCACTGGAGATCCGGACCCTGCTCTCCGGTGAGTACGACGAGCGCGACGCGCTGATGACGATCCGCTCCGAGGCCGGGGGAGTGGACGCCGCCGACTGGGCCGAGATGCTGATGCGGATGTACCTGCGCTGGGCCGAGCGTCACGGCCACCCGACCGAGGTGTACGACATCTCCTACGCCGAAGAGGCCGGCATCAAGTCGGCGACCTTCGTCGTCAAGGCCCCCTTCGCCTACGGCACCCTGTCCGTGGAGCAGGGCACTCACCGGCTGGTGCGGATCTCACCGTTCGACAACCAGGGCCGCCGGCAGACCTCCTTCGCTGGCGTCGAGGTGCTGCCGGTGACCGAAACCGCCGATCATGTCGATATCCCGGAGACGGAGATCCGGATCGACGTATTCCGATCTTCCGGGCCTGGCGGGCAAAGCGTCAATACCACCGATTCCGCGGTGCGGATCACCCATCTGCCCACCGGCATCGTGGTGTCCTGCCAGAACGAGAAATCGCAGATCCAGAACCGGGCCGCGGCGATGCGCGTGCTGCAGTCCCGGCTGCTGGAGCGCAAACGCCAGGAGCAGCAGGCCGAGCTGGACGCGCTCAAGGGGGAGGGCAACTCCTGGGGCAACCAGATGCGCTCCTACGTGCTGCATCCCTACCAGATGGTCAAGGACCTGCGCACCGAGTACGAGGTGGGCAACCCCGCCGCAGTGCTCGATGGGGACATCGACGGCTTCCTCGAAGCCGGCATCCGGTGGCGCCGCCAGCAATAAGCGCGAAAGATCGACCCGGGTGCCACCGGCACGTCGCCACCGCATCGATGGCTGTGGATGAGTACACTCGCCCGTCGTGATCCGGCTTGAGCATGTGAGTAAGTCCTACCGGACTTCCACCAGACCTGCCCTCGACGATGTCAGCGTCGAGGTGGAGAAGGGCGAGTTCGCGTTTTTGATCGGACCGTCCGGATCCGGGAAGTCCACTTTTCTGCGCCTGCTGCTGCGTGAGGAGGTGGCTACCAAAGGTGAGGTCTACGTGGCGGACCTCAACGTCGGCAAGCTCCCCGGGCGCAAAATCCCCCAGTTGCGCCAGCGGCTGGGCTGCGTCTTCCAGGATTTCCGGCTGCTGGCCAACAAGACCGTGTCGGAGAACGTCGCGTTCGCCCTCGAGGTGATCGGAAAGCCCCGGCACACCATCCGCAAGGTAGTGCCCGAGGTGCTGGAACTGGTTGGCCTGGAAGGCAAGACCGACCGGATGCCCCACGAGCTCTCCGGCGGGGAGCAGCAGCGGGTGGCGATCGCCCGGGCCTTCGTCAACCGCCCGCTGGTGCTGCTGGCCGACGAGCCCACGGGGAACCTGGACCGCGACATCAGCCACGAGATCATGCTGCTGCTGGAAAGGATCAACCGGACCGGTACCACGGTCCTGATGGCCACCCACGACCACGCGATCGTCGACTCCATGCGCCGCCGCGTGGTGGAGCTCAACCTCGGGCAGGTCGTCCGGGATGAGAGCTGCGGCGTGTACGGCGTCGGCCGCTAACCACCGATCAAGGAATGCCCCAAGCCCATGCGTGCCAGTTTCGTCTTCAGTGAGGTTGTGACCGGCCTGCGCCGCAACGTCACGATGACCGTGGCGATGATCCTGACTACGGCGATCTCGCTCGGCCTGCTTGGCGGTGGCCTGCTGATGGTCCGGACCATCGACCGGATGCAGCAGGACTACTACCAGCGGGTGGAGACCGTGGTGTACCTCAGCGCCGACGTCAGCGCCAACGACCCCGCCTGCACATCGAGTACGTGCTCGGCCCTGCGGGGGCAGCTGGAGTCCACGCCCGGGGTGCAAACCGTGATCTTCGAAAGTCGGCAGGCCGCGTTCGCCCGGTTCCAGCGGATCTTCCAGGGCCAGCCGGAGTTGCTCCAGCTGGCCAGGCCCGAGGCCCTCCCGGCGTCGCTGCGGGTCCAGCTCGCAGACCCGGCGCGCTTCCCCTCGGTCGCCAAGGCGTTCACCGGCAAACCCGGCGTGGATAGGGTCACCGATCAGGGCGAATACCTGCGGCAGCTGTTCAGGGCGCTCAACGGCCTGCGCAACGCCACTTTCGTGATCGCCCTGATCCAGGCGCTCGCCGCTCTCTTGCTCATCTCCAACACGATCCAGCTCTCCGCCTTCACCCGCCGCACCGAGGTAGGCGTGATGCGCCTGACCGGTGCCTCCCGCTGGTACACCCAGCTGCCGTTCCTCCTGGAGGCGGTGGTCGCCGGCGTGATCGGCGGCCTGCTCGCGATCATAGGCCTGGTGGTCGGCAAGGTCGCCTTCATCGACCGGGTGCTCGCTGGCGTGTTCGAAGCCGCGATCGTCCCGCGCCTGGGCTACGCCGACATCCTCTCCGTCGCCCCCGTCCTGCTCTTCGTTGGCGCCGCTGTAGCCGCCCTCACCGGCTACATCACCCTCCGCCTCTACGTCCGCACCTAGGGCAGCGCGGGATCAGCTAGTGGCGAAGGAACGCGGGCACAAAGTGATCGTGTCGAACAGGCGGGCCCGGCATGATTACGAGGTCCTGGACACCTACGAGGCGGGGATCGTGCTCACCGGCACAGAGGTGAAGTCACTGCGGGCCGGTCGTGCGTCACTGGCTGACGCGTATGCCAGCGTGGAAGACGGTGAGGTGTGGCTGCGCGGGGTGCACATTCCCGAGTACACCCAGGGCAGCTGGACCAATCATGAACCCCGGCGGACCCGCAAGCTGTTGCTGCATCGCAAGGAGATCCTCCGGCTGATCGGCAAGACCCGGGAGCAGGGGCTGGCGCTGGTGCCCTTGTCGATCTACTTCTCTGACGGCAAGGTGAAAGTGGAGATCGCGCTGGGACGTGGCAAGCGGTCCTACGACAAGCGCGCTGACCTAGCCAAACGTGACGCGAATCGCGAGATACAACGGGTTATGGGGCGGCGGGCCAAAGGTATGGGGTGATGAGGTAGGTGATGTGAGCCGTGACCCGCTATCCGCCCCACCCGCCGCCGACACCGATATCGCAGCTTGGACCGCCGAGCTCGGCC
>DASTBN010000049.1:0-2363 GCA_035712045.1 Pseudonocardiaceae bacterium | reverse complement strand
ACGAGCACCAAGCCACGGCCACCGGCCGCGCTCAGGCCGGGCAGGCGCAACTGGGGCTGGCGAGGGTCAGCATCGGCCACCGCGATGGAGAGCTTGTCGCGGCGCAGCTCCAGCCGCAGCCGGCCCTCTGAACGCGCGTGCCGCACCACGTTCTCGACCAGCTCTGAGGCGACCAGCACCGCGTCCGGAATGATGCCAGGGATGCTCCACTCCCGACAGGTCTGCCCGACCAGTTGCCTGGCCCGGCGCGCGCTCTCCGGATGGCAGGGCAGGCGCATCTCACGCCGGCGAGGCGGGGCCGCTGACGCAAGGTGCCGCAAGGCGTCGCTGACGGTGGGGTAGAGAGGCACGAACCGGGATACGGTGCTGCTATCGAGCAGGGCACGCAACTGCCGTCCCGCCGCCGCCAGCACGAGTGGCGTCCCAGGCCAGTCGTCGATGCGGCGGGCGACGGTCGGGAACACATTCAGCAACGATGCGACCGTCGTCCGCATGCCGACCAGATCCACCACGATCGCTTCGGGCTCGTCGGCCGCGCTGGCGAACAATCCATCGCGCAGCCTCTCGTAGGTCCCAGGGTCGAGGAGCCCCATCGGCCGCACCACCAGACATCCCTCCCGCAGCTCTGACTCCAGGAGGAGAGGAGGGACCGTCATGGGATGCCGCTCCCAATGGGGACTTGTGTCATCGATCGTGCAAGTGTGCTCGCTCGTCATTGAAGGGACCTCTCATCGTTACCACCCATCGCCGTCATATTCGCGCTCCCCCTCGAAAACCCTGATACCCGATCCGGCGGGTCCCACGCCAGCGCATCCGGGTGATGAGAGGATCACATCCGGCGCTAGGGATGGTAACCGATGCGCTGAGGGTCGAGGGGGTCGCCGATGGGGAGCAGGGCGAGGATGCGTTCGGGCGCGGGGGTGGTGGTCTCGCCGAGTCCGAGTGCGCGGGCCACCTCGATGGAGGGCACGCCGTAGCGCGTTCCCTGGTCGGTCACCAACCAGATCGGCGCGCGGTCGGGGTTCTGGCCGGTCAGGACACTGCGGACCAGGGCGCCCTGGGATGGCGGGAGGAAGACGAAGTCGGCGCCTGGGCCGGTCGCCGCGTGATCCGCCGGGACCGGGTTCTGGCCCTTGGCTAGCGGCACCCCGTCCGGGTTGAGGCTGATCGCCGGGGGGCGGTTGGGATCTGGCCAGGTCAGGCAGGCCGCTGAGGCCTCGGTGTCCTTCAGGATCTGCGGAGCCCGCGCGGGAAAGCCTTCGTAGTCCAGTGCGTCCTCCGCCGCCACGTCCGGTACCCGCGCGATCGCCTCGGGGGTGACGACCGCGGGCTCGGGGTCCCTGCTGCGCTGGAAGCGGATTAGATCGGCCACCGCATGCTCTACCAGCTGCTTACCTTGCGGGAGCAGCAGGTAGTAGGAGTCCTGGACGCCCTTGACCCACACCACGTCCCCGGTCTGGGAACCGGGCAGCTGCGGGATGGGCCGGGCGGCTGGCAGCGGGGGCAGGGTCAGCGGGTGACGATCTAAGGGGATCGCGTTGAGCAGGCCTGTGCTGATTTTGCGTGGCACCACGCCGGCCAGCCGGAAAGTGTTCCGGATCGCCGGGTCGTGCGGGTCGATCTGGGCGCGGCCCTCGCGCCGCAGGAGGTAGGTGGCGGTGCCGGCCTGGTCCGTGACGAGCAGGGCCTGGTCGTCCCGCAGGGCGGGTGCCGCCGGTGGCCGTTCCTGGATGAGCACGGTGGCAGCGGGCTGCGGGCCAGGACCGTCACAGACCGACCAGACTCCCTTGATCAGGTTTTCTGGAGCGGGCAGCGGCGGGACGAAGGGAAGGCCGACCGCCGGGAGCCGGCGCAGGCCAGACAGCGCGGCGGTGGCGACCCGCCTCGGGGCTGGGGCGTCCCGGCCCGGGGCCAGCGCCACCAGGAGCAGGCGCGCTGAGGGGACATTGGGTACCGCGATGAGGCTGAGCGGATCGCCGGACACCACGTAGACCGACTCGGACTCGTCGATGACGATCTCGTTCGCGCTGAGGTCACCGCTCGGGCCGAAACCGCCGAGCATGAAAGCGGCAACCAGGCCCATCACACCGAGGACCACGCCGACAGCCGTGGCGCGCAGGTGGTGGCGCATCGCCTCATGCAGCATCACCGCGTCCTTGCGGACCAGCGCTGACTCCATCCTGCGCAGCACGAAGCGGTATGCCTGCACCTGCGAGGTGGTCGCGGGATCGGTGGGCATCGGGTACCTGCCGCTCTGGCCGGGGCTGTACGGTGCGGCACGATAGCGAACCGCCACCGGCGGGCCGTCAGGTCCGTCCTCCGGAAGGCGCAGATGATGGCCACAGCGCAGGCTCTACCCCAGG
>DASTBN010000048.1:0-2282 GCA_035712045.1 Pseudonocardiaceae bacterium | reverse complement strand
TGCGGGTGGCCGGGGTAGTGGGACAGCTCGATCCGCGGCTGGCCCGGGGTAGACAGGGCGTGCCGGGCCACCTCCACCAGCCCGGCCGGTGGGGCGGGTGCCCACTCTGGGCGCAGTGGCAAGGCGCCCAGGTCGGCGACGATGACCAGCTCGTCTCCGGCCGCGCGGACCCATACCTCGGTGCCCACCAGCCCGGGCGGGGTGGAGTAGCGCACCGACCCGAACCGCACCGTCTGATCGGTGTTCACCAGCCGGGTCTCACCCAGCGCGGCGGCATACGGGGCGGAGGGCAGCACATGCAGGCGCTCTCGTTCGATGACCAGCCGCCCGGCCGGGATCGCGCCGGTCTCCCGGTGCACCCGGCCGTTCACTTCCCCGCAGAACGCGTCGCACGCGGCCTGCAGACTGGTCATGTCCGGGTAGGCCTCCAGCAAGTTGGCCTCGGTGGGCACCAGATCGGCCTTCGCGATCCGCACCGAAGCTTCCGAGCCGCCCTTGGACTCCGGATCGAACGGCACACACGTCGCCACTTGCATCCCGTAATGCGCCCCGGCGGCCACGATCTCCGGGTGACGCACCGGGACACGGGCGATGTGCTCCACGGTGACCGTCTTCTCGTTATCGGTCAGCGCATACGCCGGCGCCCCGCCCAGCCGCCGCAGCGCGGTATCCAAGCAGGCCAGCAACGTCGGCAGAGTGCGATCCCAGGCCGGGATCACCACCCGGAACCGGGACCAGGCCAGCCACAGGCAAAACAGCAGCGTCTGCCGGGCTGGCCCGCCCGCCCAGGGCACCATCGGGCCCACTCCCCAGTCGAACTGGCACCACATCCCCGGCTCGGTGATCCAGGGCCGGTAGGTTCGCCGGTGCCCGGCCCGCCAGCGGGCCTTCAGCTCCGCCACCGCCCGCCGGGTAGTGCGCTCATCCCCCTCGAACCCCACCGCGACCAGCCGCTCATGCACCACATCCGCACGGACCTTCCCCCGGGAGCGCTCCACCCACTCCTCCACCTTGTCCGCGAACGGATCAATCAGCCGCTCCCGCCGCCCCGGGCCCGTCACCAGCAGGCCCCGATCCCGCAGCCCCACCAGGCGGCGCACCGTCTTGGGATCACACCCCGCCAGCGCCGCCGCCGAGTGCGCACACCCGGTCAAATCGTAGGCCTGAAGAATCTCCATGATCTCCCTGCCATCCTTCTTCACGGTCCCCCCAGCGGACTCGGGTCCAACGACAACCCAGAGCCCACCGCCGGGGAGACCACCCATCACGGACCGACACGCCCCAAATCCGGACAACCCCCGGGGAGATCAGCTGTCCGCAGAAAGGGAGATGAAGTGTCCGCCTACAAGGAGAACGGCGTGTCCGCTGTCACTCAGGGACTACCGCACGCCGACCTGGGGCAGAGCTGCCGACGCACGTATCGCTCCTGTCGAGCGGCTGTCCCGGGGCTGGCGTGTGGCGTGGGTGATGGCGCCGGGCCGGTCTGATCATCGTGCTGGCCCGCCAATCAACGGACCGCCGCAGGTGCTGAAGCCCGGGGCTACCGCACTACCAGGAGTTTGTGTTGGTTGAGGGCGTGTGCGTAGTGGTCGAGTCCCTCCTCGGACACTGCGGCGTAGCACGCCTGCTACATCTGACGTCAAGCGTCCTGGAACGCTCGTTCGCTGCATGCATGCCCGGTGGGGGGTGGATGCGGTGAGTTCTCCTGTTGGCGCTGTGGTGCCTCCGGTACTGCCCCAGCGCGGTCACCCCGGACAGGGAGCCTGTATCGGCACCGTGCACTCCCGTCACCCGCTGCCGCTAGCCGCGCTGCGTGCACGGCGCACCTCATCGGCTGTGTACGGACTCGCAGCGCTGGACTGCCACGGACGGGTGGCAGACCGCCTCATCACGCAGACACTCGGCTGGTCGGCGGGGCTGCGGCTGCGCATGCGGGAAGCCGCGACCGGGGCTCTGGCGGCTGCCGCTGACCCCGAGGGGGCGTATCGGATCACGGATCACCAGCCAGGGTCATGTCCGTATCCCCGCGCCGTTGCGGCACCGCTGCGGGCTGCGTGCGGGGGATCGGGTGTTGCTGGCGGCTGATCCCGAACGGTCACGGCTGGTGATCTACCCTGCGGTGCCAAAACGTGATGCAGGGTCTGTGGCCTGGCGTTTTTCTGTGGCTGGTTAGGCTGCGCGCTGGTACTCGTTGATCAGTCCGCTGAGTACTTGGTGGCGTCGGATCGGGGCATCGAGGGAGATCACGGTGGCCGGATCGTAGGTCGGCGGATGCTGGTTAA
>DASTBN010000047.1:0-2350 GCA_035712045.1 Pseudonocardiaceae bacterium | reverse complement strand
GGTGGTGTGCGGCAAGCGCGGCCCGCATCGCCTCGGCCACGTCGCGGGCGACCCCAGCCAGCGCCCCGTTAAGTATGGTGGCGTTCTCTCGCTCCAGGAGGCCGATCGAGCCAATCTCGTGGCTGAGCGAGACATGGATCTCGCCGAGCTCCCGCTTGACGATCTCGGCCGCCAGCAGTTCGTGCCGCGGCGAGACCGGGGCGAACACGCTGGTGATGACGATGCCCTGAGCGGCGCCGCCGACCTGGCCGAGAAACCGGGCGATGGCGTCGGTGTCCAGGGGTGACATGTCCCGGCCGTCGAACTCGATGCCGCCGTCAACGATCGTCGTCCCGACCGAGATGGTGTCGGTGAGGTCGCGTGGCCACCCGAACATCGGCCGGACGCTGAGGGTGGCCGGGCCACCAATCCTGATCACCGCCACCCGCCGCAGGTTCCGGCGCTCCAGCACCGCGTTGGTCGCATGGGTGGTGCCCAGCATGACGTGGCTGATCCGCTGCGGGTCCGCTCCTGGTGCGTGCAAGACGCGGTCGATCGCCGTGGTGATTCCGCCGGTGATGTCGGGCGTGCACGGCACCTTGGCCTTGGCGATGACCCGGTCGGCGGGATCCATGATCACCGCGTCGGTGTTGGTGCCGCCGACGTCGATGCCGAGGCGGTACTCAGGCGCGGGCACCGGCGAGCTCCTCCACGGGCAGGTAATCGAAGTCGTAGTCGAACGCCCGCGGCCCGGCCACGGCGATCCCGCGCTCGGTCCGCCAGACCGGATCACAGGGAAAAGCGATCACCGTCACCCGCTGGCCGTACCTGATCACCTCGGTGGCGATCGCGTCGGCGGTCTCGCTGTCCAGCACCGTGATCAGATCGGGCACCGAGGCGAGCAAACGCCCGCGTTCCAGCGCCACCAGGTTCTCGTTCTGCACCTCCAGCCGGATCAGCCGGCCGTCGTCCTCCTCCAGGCCCTCGATCACCACACTGCCGCGGACGAACCCGCTGGTGGTATGCCGCTCGACATCCAGCACTTTGCCGGTGACCAGCCGGAACGCGCCGAGCTCGGCAATCAGGGCGGCCACCGGGCTGCCCCTCGCGCCCGCGAGCGCCTCACCGATCTTGATCGCCCTCGAGACCGAGTTCCGCACGGTGGCCCCGCGCGCCTGCGCCGCAGTGAGGGAGTGGTCAGTTGAGGACGCGGATCCGCCGAACTCGACCGCGGCCGCCCGGGCCAGGCGCTCGGCCCAGTCCTCTGAGATCGTCCGGTATACCACCAGGTTGCCGCGCTCGTCGGTCAGCACCGCCGGGCACGCCGGGATACCAGCCAGATGCATGGTGACCATCTGAACCTCGGGGAAGGAGCGGCCGATCCCGTCGGCGTCCACCACCGGCAGCCCCATCCGCGCGGCCCAGGTGACGGGCAGCAGCCCGTTCCCGCCGCCGATCTCGGTGGCCATCAGCGCCGCCACCCGGCGCCCGGTCATGAACTGCAGATGCTCCCGCAGCCGTTCTCCCTCGTCCCCGTTCTCAAACTTCTCCAGGATGACAGTGGTGGCACCGATCCCGGCGCACGGCATGATCAGCGCGTCATCGGGCAATTCGTCCAAATCGACCAACGGAACCGGGCCGAACTCCTCGGTTGCCTGCAATGCCTGCAGCAGTGTCACGTATTGATCGCCGCCGCCACCTGCGCCGAGCACGGCACAGCCCCGGGACAGGGCGCGCAATGCGTCAGGGTCGAGCAGTCTCTTCATGGTCACCGGGCATTGGCTGTCAAGGGATTCAGATGTGATTTGGGTGCGCACCTGAATGCCGAACTTCCACAGGATACCTGGCACCTTTTGCAACAAGCGCCCGCATTCGCCAAGCGGAACGCGGGCCTGCGCCGCTGGCGCTGAGCGAGGTTAGCGGCCCGCACCGGAGGGCTGCCGGGTTCCTGCGCTCACGCACGGCCCGGCGGTCAGCCGTGCGCTGGGCCGCACGCCGGGACACCCGGCGGGAGCGCCTTGGGGGCAGTTGAGACATGGGGGGAGGACAGCAGATCGGTGCAGCGGGGGATCGCCGGGACGGGCCGAAGGGAAAGATTGGTTACCGGGGGAGTTCCGCCAGGCGGATCTGGTCACGAAGGTCGACTGTGCTTTTGCCGCGCACCACCTTCGGCGGGCTCGACCTGGGCCGTCGCGCGTAGAGCAGGCCCGCGACGCCCCGCCACACGTGCCAGTCCGGGAACTCGGGCGCATACGGCCACCAGTCCGGGACCTTGTCGTCAAAGCCCTCCTGCCTGCTCAAGGTTTCGCTCTCCATCGCTCTCCCCTTGGAGGACCTGGGCATTGGCCTGAGATCAGCCGCGCGTGCCGCC
>DASTBN010000046.1:0-11098 GCA_035712045.1 Pseudonocardiaceae bacterium | reverse complement strand
CCACACCGCGGGAGAGCTGACGGTGACGAGCGCCCGCAGATGGGATATCAGCCAGTCGATGTCTTCCTTCATCACCGGCTCGGGATCTGTGGCCGACCGGCCGACCGGCCGGGCTAACGTCCGCGATCCGTCACGCACAGTGCATCATCACCTTCCGGCCCACCAGCCCATTGTCGTGAAGGTGAGGCTAACCTAAGTTGATCGGGTCTTCAAGATGCTCACCGCTCCCGGCCCCGCTGACCCGCCCACCCGGTGGCGATTTTGGCCGCCCGACCGCCGTCCCTCGTGAGGACTATGGTTGGGCACTCGATGGACACGGCCCCGATTGACATGCGACGCGCGGACGACGGGCGGGGTGACGACAATCCCGAGGATCCCTCGTCGTGGACGTGGATGTTGGGGAACCGCTGAACGAGGCAGCCTCAGGCTGACCAGCGCCACGTGTCGACGAGGTCCGAACAGCATGCTCCCCGCCCTCTACAGCCGCCGAAGCCCGTCGACCGGCATCAGGAACCAGTGCCGATTAACGCAGGTGATCCTCACATGATCAACAGGGCCATCCGTGCTTTCCATTCGAGCCGCCCATTCCATGGAGGCGGCCGCAGAGCAGCAGGGGCAAGCTAGGATGTCAAAGGACTGGTCGGCGCCATCCGCGACGCGGCGAGCCATCTCCCAGTCTATCGACTCCGAAATGTGAATAGTCATGGGTGTACCTTTCTACCGGGCGCGAGGATTTCGCTCGCATGGTACTGATCGATGCGATGTCAGCCCAACCCGTCCCCCGGCAGGCGCGTAGGAAAAAATCGCGCTGCGCGCGTATGCCGCCGACAAGTTCGGTATCCGTCGATCAGTAGAATAAAATGTCGTCACCGGTCAAGAGCCCGAACCGCCCATGACTGATACGTTCGCCGCGAACTCGCCAACCTCGATGCCCGGCAAGCAGCCGGGAGCCACCCGCTACGGGGCGAGCAATCTCAGCACGTCAGCAGGAGATGCACGTGAGCCGCATCGGCCCCGGAAGCAGCATCCACCGTGACGAGCGTCACCAGTAGGTACCCGGCCAGCTACCGCCAGAGGGAGACCACTACGTCCGCACCTCGCCGAACGTTTAGCGGCTTGGTCGCCAGGCTGCGATCTTGGTTAGCCGTTTCGCCGAGGGCCCGACGGGTTCCACGAGAGATCACCAGTCGATCCAACCGCGTCCGGGCTACTCCCCGCGCGGCCTCCGCTCCTGTCCCAGCACCGCCCGCCGTGCAATCGGTGCGTCGAGGCGGTGCCGAGAAGTCTGTCTCACGGCACGCGCCATCGATGCGGCACAGACCGTGGGGAACGAGGTAACCGACCCGAGTCCCACCGGCCAGCAACCGCCCAGCATGCTGGGCAACGTAATACTTTAGCCCTCGTAGCCCAGGGGATAGAGCGACGGTTTCCTGAGCGGGCTCGGGCGGCCTCCTCTCCCCACCTTCAACGGAGTATTTTCGCTGCTCAATGGAGGAATTGGCCGCGTTAGTGTCGATCTTCGCGATCCCGCCCAGTCGAGCGAAATCCAGCTCGGCCTGCTCGGCCCTGAGTAAGCGGCCGGGGGCGGGTGTGACGGCACCTGCCCTCGGCCTTGATCCCCAACCCTGCGATGGAGGGTGGAGTGACCGGGTTGATGGTTCACCAGGCCACCCTGGCCACCACCCGCGGGCTCGCCGCCCGCATACACTCTGATGGCACCAACCAGGTCACCGACATGGCCCTGGGCCTGCCTGCCAGCTCCCCGCGCAGCCTGTCCTTCCTGCTCATCGGCCACCCCCAGCCCGGCTCCACCCTGCCAACCTCAGGGCCCGAGCATGGGTGCAATGGTGAGCTCATCCCTATGCGGCAATCATGTGGCCATTTTGCCTGTGGGTGCCGAACAGGTCATCCACAGCGATGACCTGCGGCATCGCTCGACGGTGGCCGTCGGGCATGATCGCCGGCCCGGACAACGGGTGCGACCGGGAGCGGTGTCGGTTGTCAAGATGGGATGCGGGCCACAGGCGTGAATTCAGTGACGTGGCTGTCGCCTCCTGGTCTTTTCTTGATTGTGTTATTGGAATCCGCGACCCGTGTGGGGTATGAGTGCTACTGGGGTGATGTTCTGCGAGGTTAGTGGTGTCGGCGTTGCCGTGGAGGGCGTGATAGGCTTATCCGGAAATGCGTCGGGGGCGTGTAGTTCCTTGATCAGCTGGTCGATCTTTTCTGGTGTCGCCGAGTGCATGATAAACACATGTACATAGTCTCGCTGACTCTGGGGATCGCGGGGGTCCATGAGGAGCGACTCAGCGGATAGGGACCATTTCTCGATGATTTTGTCGTTGGGTCGGCGGAATCTCACGGTCAGCGCTAGTGGCGTGCGAGCGACGTATAGGTCCTTGTTGATCTTCTTGCTCAGTTGACGGAGTTGTTGTTCGAGGTATTGAGTGAGCCGTTGCGCGTCACGTGCCCGGGAGATCTGCCGGTCGTACGAGTTCTGGGCCAGGTATTGCCACAGGATTACTGGGGAGAACCCGTTACGGGAGCCAGCGAAAGTGGTATCCGGTGAGCCGATGTATGCTGGATCGTCCGGCGGTCTGAGCTGGTGTTTGACCTTGGTCATGAATATTCCACACGGCCAGGGAGCGCCAATCCACTTGTGGCCGCTCATCACAATTGAATGAACCATATCCCATGCCCGCTGGGATTGCTTGTCCGTGACCGTGAGCCCGAAATCGAACTCGGGAATCGAGACCTCTGGCTGGTATTCGCATACGGGATTGTTTTCCGCCATCCGAAGGAATGGCATGTAGGCTGCCCCTAGGGCACCATCGACGTGGATCCAAAACCCCCGCCGGACATCTACCAGATTCTCACCGTACCGCACTTCACGTTCCAGGAGGCCGTATCTTTTGAAGACCGGGAATAGTGCTTCACTAACCTGGCGGACGTCGTCATACGCGCATTTGAAAGTGGAACCGAAGTTGAGACTGACCAAGATCGGATGCCCCTTTGCCGCGAAGAATTCGACCAGTTCGCGTAATTTTGACACATCGATCGCGCCAGAACCATCGCTGGAATGGCCCGAGGGGCCCGGCTGAGATGGCACTTCCAGTGGCCATGTACCGCCGCTGCCCCGCAATGGACATTGCCCTTGATACTCACGCTCACCGATCGCGTGGAACGTATCGATATCGAGAACCCGGACCGCTTTAGTAAAAGAGTAGTGGGTGTCTTCGGAGAAAAACGCCACCGGACGGTAAGCGTTCCGGCGGCGATCGTCTTGCTCCGCCGAATCATCCTCCGGTGATTTAAAGGGTTGTGGCCGTACGGACCGTAGCCGCCCTTCCGGGTCCGTGATAAGAGCTTTGCCCTGCAGGTAGTCCCGTCCGTTCCACAACGCGTACATATTCCCCTCGGTGGAGCCCATGGTCAGCACGTAACCCCAGTACCGCTCCGCGAAGTCTGGCGCCGAGGGGTCGTGGGGCCATTTGGCGTTCCACAGGGCGGCGAAGTAGTCCAGAACGGCTTGTTCAACAACCTTGCTGTTTGGCTTGAAGTTCCCCGATTTGAAGGGATCGCCAATGTTGTTAATATGGCACTCCATGAACCGCGACAATTCTTGCCGGTAGCCGTTCATATCCTGGTTTGCCTGGTACCCAAGCAGGTGATCCCGCTTGAGGAGCAAGTACTTCTCCAGCTTACGTAAGGCGATTTCTCGTTGTTCATCACTCAGGCCGGTGGGGGGAAGCTGGAACTCCTGGGAGTCTAGCCCATCAGGGATAGGGTAAGCTTCTATTGGATCGCGGTCGGGGTCGGTAATCAACGGCGCGGGACCCTCGGCCAGCATCGCCGTTTGGAGAATATCCCTCCACGGTATTCCCTCTGGCCCGTAAGGAATATGGGAGTGCTGCACCTGGCTCATCACGCAATCCTTTACAGTCGGACAACGACGTTAAAACTGGAGACACCGCACCCTGGTATGCGGTATCGCTCCATGCCTGCGGAACGGGCCGATCCCCGTCCTCTAATGTTAGCCAATGCCCCGACCGCATAAACCGCTTAGATATCGTTGCGGTTCGGGCGGGCCACATTATTGCCGCCTCGGTAAATTAGGGTTCTGGCTGATTTCTTGGAGTGGGAGCGCTTCGGCGAAAGCCATGGATTCGAGTTCGCGGTAGCTGACGCTCTCGTTAGGGCCGTGAATGGCGGAGCGCGGTTCCTCGCGACCCCACAGCACGATGTCAGCCTGGTGGTTGACCACCTGGAAGGCGTGTACCAGCGGGATCGGCCCGCCCTGTCCGGTGTGAGCGACCGCGTCGGCCCCGTACGCCGTCTTGATGGCGTTCCTAGCGGCGGTGAAGTAGGCGCCACCGGTCCTGGCGGAGAAACCGGATCCCTCACCGGCCGGGGTGATCTCCACCGTGACGCCCCACGGGGCGAGTTGCCTGAGATGGCTGGCCAGGAGCGTGCACGCGGTGCCGGGGTCCTGGCTTGGTGCCAGCCGCATGCTGACCCGAGCGGTCGCCTTCGGGCTCAGGGCGTTGGTCGCCTTGCCCATGGGCGGTACGCCGTCCAGGCCGACCACGTTGATGGATGGCTTGCCGTACAGGCGTCTCTCGATCGACTCCGTGCCGATCGACTGGACGCTGGGCAACACACCGGCATCGGCGCGGAACCGCAACTCAGTGACCGCTGGCCAGTCCATGGTGTCCTTCGCCAGCCCGGCCACGGCCACGTCTCCGGCGTCGTCCTGGAGAGTGGCAAGCATCCGGATGAGTGCCATCAAGGCATCCGCCGCCGGTTCACCATATACCCCGCTATGCACGGCCCTTGCCAGCGTGCTCACGGCGACATCCACCGCGACGAGTCCGCGCAAAGACGTGGTGAGCGTCGGCTCGCCGCTGCCGAACTACCGGATGTTTCGGAGCCCATCACCACTCCTCCGCCCGGCTGCGGCCCCAGTGGCGGGCTGTGTCTGCTGGGGAGCGCGGACGCGCTGTACCGCTGGTTGATCACTGACCGCGCTGTCATGGAAGGCAGCCAGGTGTCCCTCATCTCTCACGCCGGCTCACAGCCAACTCGCAACAACGACGCCTCCCCTGTCCCCAAACTCTGGCCGATGCCCCCATCGGCCCCACAGCAAGGAGGACAAGCACCGCCCAGTAAATACACCGGACCGGGGACTCGTTGCCGGGCAAGCACCGCAGCGGACCTCACCCCGGCCACATTCGTGTGGTGGCATCGCGAGCTGGTGAAACGACGCAGGGCCCAGCCTCGGCACTGCGAACCGGCGGCCGCCGCAGGACACCCGGACCGCGCCGGTTGATCCTGCCCCGGCACGCAGCCGCACCTGCTCTCTGTCCTGCTCGTGTGGAGTACGCCAGTTACGGGTGATGTCGTCGCTGAGCTAGGTGTAGCTGTATAGCGCGCCACCGCCTGCGCACAGGGCTGGCTGCCAGCTGCTGACCGCATCGGTGGCGAGCTCGTGGCCGATCAGAGGGCGTTCCGGCACTCCGATCGGGCAAGCCTGACCCACCGGCAGGAACTCCAGCGGGAAACGATGCGATTGTCCCAGTTGGACTGGCTCAGCGGTGAGGAGTCCAGCCGATCGACGCCGTTAGTGCCGCAGGTCGAGCCGTCCACCTCGGTAGCCCCCCGCGGCACGACCACCAGCCAGCAGGACCGCCCCTTGGTGACACCGCCACTGGTGATCGGGTCACCACAGCCCAGCCCGGCGGCCTGGCGCACGGTCTGGACCTCGAAGAACTCCTCGCCGGTACCATCACCATGGGTACGGGCCAGCGGAATCTCGTTGGTGATCTGAGAGTCGAAAAAGTCGTTGCTGTCAGACATAGCAGGACCAGCCGGCCGGTCCCCGCCGACCGGCCAGAACGGAACGAAAACGTTCTGCGCGATGCCTGCGGCCTGTGTGAGGGTCTCCTTCGGGTCGACCAGGTTGCCGTAGCTGACCTGCCGACTCCGCACCCACTTGCCCGCGTCCGGCGAGGTTTGGGCGTGCGAGCCGCCGTACTGGCATTGGGTGCGGTCCGGGCCGCCCGGATCCTCACCCCAGCACTGCATGATCTGCAGATAGTCGCCCCCGAACCCGTCGGCCGGAAGCGTCGGCGCACCGCCGGTCCAGGACACCGTGACGGCCTGGTTGATGAGGTTCTTGGTCTGGCTCAGGCGCTCACCTTGAGGTTCGCGAACGCGCCCGTCCCGGACACCGTGAGGGCCGAGTCCAGCGGCATCCCGGCCACGGAAGCGGCGGTGGTCGGCGGGGCGTCGGGCACGACGCTGATCACCGCAGCGCTGAGCATCATCGTCAACAGCGCTGCCACCACCCCGCGCACACTCATCCTTGTCCTTCCCCGCTGCGCATCGCGCGCGCCATCAACGGTGGTCCAGGCACCAGCCCGGGTCGCGGCACGAGCGCGAGCATCGCCGAACTCGTACCGGCAATGCCCGATCACCGCAGGCCGAGGGGGAACTGCAGTGCGCCAAGGAGGACGGATTGGAGCAGCCGCAGAAATTGAATGACTGAGTCCAACCCGGCCGTCACCCCGGTGATGATCGTCGTCAGCAGGCCCCCGCCCCCCGGCCCCGGTGAAGGTGCCGGCGACGTGGGAGTGGATGTCGGCGGAGTGGGTGTGGGTGAGCCGATGACGCTGCCGCACTGCGTCCCCGATCCCTTGAGGTCGCACGAGTCGGGCTGCGGGGCGGTTTGGGCCAGCAGGTTGCCTCCGTCGGGGCTTACCGTCGGGTTGTGGCAGCTGCTGAGGTTGTTGCTGGTGAGCTTTCGCGTCGAGCCGGGGATCTGGCCCACCTGATCGACCCCGGCCGCCACGAGGTTGATCGGCAGTGGCGAGTAGCCCAGCGCATCCGCCTGCTGCTGGCCCTCACACAAGAAGTAATAGGCGAACTCGGAGAGTGTGCGGCCCTTCTCGGTGTTGAAATTTGAAGTGGTGTCCTTCGGGATGATCATGTAGCTGTAGCTGGAGAGCGGATAGGCCCGCGGGTCGGTGTCGATGTAGACCTGGCTCAGGTCCGCGGTGAGGTCAGGGTTGATCTTCACTTTGAGGAGCGCGACGGCGACACTGCTCGCCTTGGGCTCGATGTAGTAGTTCGCCGCATTGAGCATCTTGACGACGGGGAAGCCGGAGTTGCGGGCGTAGGAGTATTCGACGTAGGTGATCGCGCCCTCACTGGAGTCCTGCGCGACGAACCCGGCTACGCCCTGCGAGCCGGCCTTGGCGATCATCGTGCTGGTGACCGGATAGAAGGAGGTGAACCCGCAGGGGGTGATGTTTCGGCCGGCGAGATGACAGTAGGCATCCCACAGCGCGCGGTGCTGGCTGGCCATCCAGGCGGTGAACTGCGCGGTGGGACCCGCGCCGTCCGAGCGCACCACGGGCACGATCGCGCGGACCGGAAGAGCCAGCCCGGGGTTGTCGGCCTGGATCGCCGGATCAGCCCAGTTGGTGATCTGCTGGGTGAAGATCTTGGTGATGTTCTCACCGGAGAGCCGCAGGTTCGTGACCCGCTTGCCACCGATCTTGAGATTGTACATGAACGCGGTGCCACCAGCGACGATCGGCAGGTACGCGAACGCCCGGTCCGGCACCGGCTCGGTCACCCCGCCGTCGGTCAGACCGTAGGGAATCTCCGAGACCGCGAAGTCGACCTGGCCCGACCGGAAATCGTTTCGCCCACTGGTCGAACCATTCGCCGAGTAGCTGACCGTGAGGCCTTCCAGGGTGGCGACGTTTCGCCGCCACTGGTCCAGCGCATTCGAGCTCCACGTCGAGCCGGAACCGCTGATCGGGACGAAAGCGGCCGCACCAGCGCTCGGTGCGATCAGTGCCTGCATCCCCGCCACCACAGCCAGCGCTGCGACCAGCGCGACCAGGCGGTGGGGCGTCAGCGTCCTACCCAGCATGGCCGCCACCAGGCAAGGGGCGGATCGCGACCATGCCGGACTCCACGCGGGGAGTGGCCCGGACCGGTTTGAAGGGGCCGCTGTTGTGCGCGGAGACGCACGCCCTGGTGAATCCTCGCTCGTGGGGCTGCGCCAGCCGCGCCCACGATCCGGCGCCAGCCCCCGGCTCGCGCGGCACCGGCGCTCCCACCGGGCGAAACCGCGAGTCACCCCGGCTGCCGCAAGGCTGGCACTGGGTCGCCACCTCCGGTACGCCCCGCGCCGGGGCGGCGGAGAGGGCCGGTGATGACCGAGCCAACGGCACGGGTGAAGGTGGCCAGGCAGGCATCGAGGGCCAGCAGGACATCCTTGTTCGCATTGCCGCGATCCTTTACACCGCAGGGATGCACGGACTGCCGTCCGGGCACACACGTCCGTGACAGGCGACTCCTTGGCACGCCGTGTACGCCATCACTGACGTTTTGCTCACACAGAGCTGACCGAGCCGGCGGCCGGGGAGCGGATACTCAGCGCTCACCGCTCGGCCGACAAGCCCCGACCTCGTCCCTCGGGGCTCATCCAGGTGCCTGACCGGCCAGCACGTCACCGCTAGCGCGCCACAGATCCCGATCACCACCCCACCAGACCCCGCACACACGGACTTCACAGAAAGGACGCTGCGCCCCGAACGCGAACAGAACAAGTCCAGCGGCCGACTGCGGGATTGCGCCAAACCCCACAAGGGACGGCCACCCATAGTCACAACCATGCTGTTGTCGGCGGCCGTCACCACCCGTACGCCATGAACGCTCCCGATATCTAGGAACCGGCGACTCCCCCGGGAGCCCGCGCCGAGCTCGATGCGAGGGAACTGCGGTCTCACGGCGGCGGCCCACCGGCGAGCTCACTCCCGAACACGCCGCCCGCTACATCGCCAATACGCCACCAAAAGCGCCGATGACTTCGGCCTTGGTGAGCGGCGCATCACCCCCGAAGCGCTCCCGCTCCTCGACGTTCCCAATCACGTCGACCGGCTAGTTCGCGTCGCCTGGCAACTCGGCGAACACCCGGCCTATGAAGGACTGCGCCGGTGGATACACGTACTCGGCCTCCGTGGTCACTTCGCTTCGAAAAGCCGCCACTACTCCACCACCACCCTCCGTAGCGAACGCTGCGCCTACCGCCAGCACCAAACCACCGAAAACGTCCGCGAACCGGCGACGAGGACACCACTCTCGTCATCTCGTACTGGGAATTCGCCGGGGTCGGCTACCTCACCACCGGAGACACCCACTCGCCCTTTCCGCCGCCGCCCGAACACGCGAACAACGAGAAGCGGCACGGGAGGCGGCGTAGGCCCACCAATAAGAAACGCGATGGGAGCGACGATGGCGGAGGAATACCTGACCATTCCCGAGGTCGTTGCCGAGCTGCGCGTACCTCGATCGACCTTTTACTACTGGCGTCAGCTCGGACGGGAACCGAAAGCGCTCAAGCCGCCTAACGGCGATGTCCGCAGATGTCCGCATCCGGCGCCGTGACCTGGATTCATGGTTGTGCGATCTGGAGGAGTGCGTGAGATGAGAAGCTATGAATTCCGGATGTGGGGAATCCGGAAACGCGATCGGCAGAAGCCGTATCAAGTCAGGTGGCTGATCACACGCGCAGACGTTTATGACTCGCGCGCTGGCCGAGTCGTTTCGTGCTGAGTTGATGTCGGCCGCCCGCGCTGGGGAAGCGTTCGACGAAGCTACCAGGCTACCGGAATCCCGGGCACGGGATGTGCCGTGGCTTGACCACGCGGTGTCCTATGTGGATACCAAATGGCCAAGGGCAGCGGCGAAGTCCCGCAAGTCGATCGCGGAAGCGTTGACGACGGTGACCATGGCGCTGCTGCTGCCCCGGCGCGGCCGACCCGATGATGCCCTGATCCGCCGCGCGTTGTTCGGGTGGGCCTTCAACACCGGGCGCCGAACCGCAGGCAAAGCCCCGGCCGAGGTCGCCGAGGCACTCGCCTGGGTATCCAGCGTATCCCGGCCAGTGTCCTCGCTGCGCGATCTGGCGGTGATCCGCAGTGTGCTCGATGCGCTCACGGTGCGCCTGGATGGCAAGCCGGCGGCCGCGACCAGCGTCTACCGCAAGCGCGCCGTGTTCTACAACGCGCTCGGACTCGTGGTCGAGCGGCGGCTGTTGCCTAGTAACCCGGTTGACCTGGTCAGTGGAGGGCACCCGATGTGGCGGAAGCGGTAGACCGCCGGGTCGTGGCCAGTCCCGAGCAGCTCCGCGCCCTGCTCGATGCCGTACGGAGCCAGCCCCGCCGGGGCGAATACCTGGTGGCCTTCTTCGGGTGCCCGTACTACGCGGGCATGCGACCGGCCGAAGTCGTCGCGCTCCGGGCGGGTGACTGCGAACTATCGGCATCCGGGTGGGGACGGCTCCAGCTTGCCGGCTCAGAACCCTGGGCTGGTAGGGAATGGACCGACAACGGCGAAGCTCGGGAACGCCACGCTCAAGCGCCGCGCGCCCAACACGGTCAGGATTGTGCCGATCCCGGCCGAGCTCGTCGGCCTGCTCCGCACCCACCTGGAGACCTTCGGGATCGGGGAGGCCGGAGGGTGTTCCGCAACGAACGCGGGGGCCCGTTCAACGAGGCCAGCGCCCGGGGATCCTGGGCCAAAGCACGACTCTCAGTACTCACCGAAGAGCAGGTCCACTCACCGCTGGCCCGGCGGCCTTATGACCTTCGGCACGCGGCGGCCTCGTTGTGGCTCAACAACGGCGTTCCCGCCACGGAGGTCGCCCGGCGGCTCGGCCACGGCGTGGCCGTGCTGCTCAAGATCTACGCCAACTGCATCGATGGACAGGAGGACGCGATCAATGACCGGATCACGGCCGCCCTCGCGGCCGATCAAGACCGTGAGACACTTTCCCCGGCGCCAGCCGTGGACCCCTGCGGCCCAGCCAAACCCACGGACCAGACGCGGACCAGAACCAGCACGGTAAGCTCTGGACCGGCAAGACCGCAGGTCAGCCCTCGTAGCTCAGGGGATAGAGCATCGGTTTCCTAAACCGTGTGTCGCAGGTTCGAATCCTGCCGGGGGCGCGTGCGCGAGCAGGAAGTTCTGAAGTTCGCGAACTGCGAGCTGGATCTCCAGCGCATCGTGCTGCGCCGCGACG
>DASTBN010000045.1:0-3978 GCA_035712045.1 Pseudonocardiaceae bacterium | reverse complement strand
CCCCAGGGCCTTACCTCAGTCGAGCTGGCCGCGGATCGCTCCCATTGTGTGCGCGGTTGTGTGCAGGTTGA
This sequence comes from Pseudonocardiaceae bacterium, assembly GCA_035712045.1. Lineage (GTDB taxonomy): Bacteria > Actinomycetota > Actinomycetes > Mycobacteriales > Pseudonocardiaceae. The sequence continues at coordinate 3,907 of DASTBN010000045.1, read as the reverse complement.
GGTAGAACTCATCGGGGTGGTCGAGGACCTCGTAGATTTGGCCGCGACTGCCGTGAACACAGTTGACGACGGTGTCGTGGTCACCGTCGAAGTGCTGATCGTTGAAGAAATCGATCCAGTGCCCGCCGTCTTCGTGGCGAGGGGCGTGGTGGAGATGGAACGCGGTCACTTCGCCCTCGAGCCTGTCCCACGTGGCGTAGTAACAAACCCGTTCATGCTCCGCGTCGAAATCGAGACCGACGACCCCCCGCCCGTCCCGGTCGCCGCCATCCTGGAGCTCGTCACCACTTAATCTGACCAGGAACTGCCCATGGCCATCGTGGCCAGGGTAGGCCGTGGTGATCTCCTGAGCCGACGCCGCAGGTCCGGCGAACACCAGGATCGACGACGCAAACGCCAGGCTCGCCCCAACTCGCCCAGCCTTACGGATTCCTCCGCTGTGCCGCATCTGTGACCTTTCTGTCCTCGTTGGCCATCCCCGAGCGCACCGTCGGCCTTCTTATTCCGTGAACCCGCTCCGCCCCAGTGCGAATGGCAGGGCTTGACAATCCGAGTGTCGTCATCCGGTGCCGCGGCGTTACATCTCGATCGGGGCTTACCGGGGAGGACCATGTCTCACCATTCGTGCAAAATATGCGGCTGTATCCGCAAGAGAACCGGCGGTTCCTAACACTATTGGGGAGACAATGTGAACAGCTAGTTACTTAAAGTAGCCACAGGGCTACCGTCCGCCCCGTGAGGCCGTGCCAGGCGATACGGGAGCACAGACGTGAAGGCCCGCCGCCGATGAGCCGTACCAGGACATGAGCGGCCACAGGCAGCGGGCCCTCACTGATTCGATGATCGCGCTGATACGCCCCTGATGAAGCTGTCCGCGCGGGGCTCCTTGACGAACGCCGTCGAGTGCACATTGAGATAGTAGCCCGCGGGGTTGCCGATAACCGCGCGGATCTTGTCCGCCGCGGCCGGAACGCAACCCGAGAATTTGCCATTCGCGCCACCGAGGCGCTGGTCATCGAAGAAATCAATCCAGCATAGCCGAATCGATCCCGGCGCGGATGAGCTACTTTTCACCTCATTCACCAGCTCTCCGTATACCAAATTTCCGCTGACACATCAGAATTATTGTGGATTTACCACTTACTGTGGATGTTCTGTTACTGTCAGCAACAGATCGGCGTCTGAGTCGGGTAGCCTGCGATGACGGCTCGTGCTGGTGCCATGAAATCGTGGCGGACGCACTAGGCTCACATGTGTGAATGACCGCTTGGTGTGGATCGACTGTGAGATGACGGGGCTGGATCTCGGCAAGGATGCCCTGATCGAGATCGCCGCGCTGGTCACCGATGGCGAGCTACGGGTGCTCGGTGAGGGCGTTGACGTGGTGATCCATGCCGATGACGGGGTGCTGGACTCGATGCCCGAGGTGGTCCGTCAGATGCACGAACGTTCCGGCCTCACCGACGCGGCCCGGCGCTCCACCGTGAACCTCGCCGAGGCGCAGCAGCAGGTCCTGGCCTATGTCCGGAAGTGGGTGCCGGATGCCCGCTCGGCGCCGCTGGCTGGCAACTCGGTGGCCACCGATCGGGCGTTCCTGGCTCGCGATATGCCTGAGCTCGACGGGCACCTGCACTACCGGATGGTCGACGTATCCTCCATCAAGGAGTTGTGCCGACGGTGGTATCCGCGGGTCTACTACGCGCAGCCAGCGAAGGGACTGGCCCATCGGGCGCTGGCCGACATCAGCGAGTCCATTCGTGAGCTCGCCTACTACCGGCGCGCGGTATTCGTGCCCGCGCCAGGTCCCAGCTCTGAGGAGGCGCAGGCAGCGGCCCGGTTCGTCACCACACCGATACCCTTTCGGTAATGGATCCGCCACCCGCTACGATAAGCAGCGCCGCTGGCGAGGTCAGCGCATGGTGGGTGTAGCTCAGCTGGTAGAGCACCTGGTTGTGGTCCAGGATGTCGCGGGTTCGAGTCCCGTCACTCACCCCACGCCCCTGATGAGCACGGTCCTGACGAGCGCCGCCGGTGCGCATTAGAATTCCGCGCATGGGGAGCGTCGAGGTCCACTACGAGCTGACGGGGTCAGCGGATTCTCCGGTGCTGGTGTTGGCGGGGCCGGTGGGCGGCACGCTGGAGATCTGGGATCCGCTGGTCGAGCGGCTAGCCGAACGGTTCCGGGTGCTGCGCTATGACCATCGCGGGCACGGCCGGTCTCCGAGCCCACCGGGGCCGTATGACATCGCGGATCTCGCGGGCGACGCGCTGGCGCTGCTGGATCGGCTGGGTATCGAGCGCGCGGCGTTCTGCGGGCTATCGCTAGGCGGGATGGTGGGCATCTGGCTCGCCGCGAGGGCCCCGAAGCGGGTGTCCTCGCTGGTGTTGTGCAGCGCCAGTGCCCGGTACAACGACTACGGGCCCTGGATCGAGCAGGAAGCCTCGGTGCGGTGGATGGGCACTTCCGGGTTAGCCGAGCAGGTGGTCGAGGGCTGGTTCAGCCCAGAGTGGGCGGCGGCGCACCCGGAGGCCGTCGAACGGGCGAGGCACATGGTCTCGAAGACCTCTGACGAGGGCTACTCCGCGTGCTGCGGCGCTATCTCCGCCTGGGACGGCCGCCGACTGGCCGGCCGGATCAATACGCCCACGCTGGTGATCGGCGGTTCGCGGGATCTCTCAACCCCGGTCACGCCCCATGCCAAGATGCTCGCCGCCACCATTTACCAGGCGAAGCTGGAGATTTTCGACGGCGCGCACCTGGCGGTCATCGAGGACCCCGAGCGGGCCGTTCGCCTGATATTCCGGCTTGCCGCCCCCAGGCGATAGGGCTATTTGTTTCCCGTCACCCACTGCCACCACGGCATCTGCCAGTCCCCGAAACCGTCGTAGGGTTTGAGGTCGGGACCGCCGGTGTTGGTGTTGATCACGACGTCGCCCTTCTTGGCGTGGTCGAAGAACCACTTGGCGTTCTCCGGGGAGAGGTTGATGCAGCCGTGGCTGACGTTGCTGTTGCCTTGCTGGGCGACCGACCAGGGCGCGGCGTGCACGAACTCGCCGCTGTTGGAGATCCGGGTGGCCCACTGCACCTTGGCGATGTATCCACCGGCGTCGAGGGCGAGCCCGAACGTGGTCGAGTCCATCACCTTGGTCGAGTTTCGCTCGGTGACCACGTGGATGCCCTTGGCGCTGGGGTTCTTGGTGCTGCCCATGGAGATCGGCATCGTGCGCACCGTCTGGCCGTTGATCTCGATGCTCATCTGGTGGGTTTCCCCGTCCGCGCGGGCGATGAAGGCGTCCCCGATCGTGAAGTGCGAGACCCGGTCCTCCTCGCCGTACACCCCGTTGCCGAGGTCCTTGCCGTAATCGTGGATCTCCACGGAGACCTTGGTACCCGGCTCCCAGAACTCCTGCGGGCGCCAGTGGACCTCGTGCTTGGAGAACCAGTAGAAGGCGCCATCGACATGCGGGCTGGTGGTAATGGTGATGGTGTTCTCGGCGGCCTGCCGATCTGTGATCGGCTCGTCGAAGTAGATGGACACCGGCTGGCCGATGCCCACCGTCTCGCCGTTGAGCGGGTTGATCGACGGGTAGGCGAGTGTGCGCGGCTGGAGGGTGCTGAACGTAGCTGTGGTGCTAACCGGCCGGTTATCCTCGCCGATCGCGTCGGTGCTAATCGTGTAGGTCTTGCCGTAGCCCAGGGGCTCAGTGGTTTTCCAGCTCGCCCCATCGGGTTCGACCCGGCCAGGCACGGAAGTACCTTGCGCGCTGGTCAGGGTTACCTTGGCGAGCTTGCCCTTCTTGACGGTCACGGTGACGGGCGTCAGGGGTGACAGGCCGCCCGCGTGATCCGGTGGATCAGTGGTGATCACCGCGACCGGGGGTGGCGGCGCCGGGGCTTTCTGATGCG
>DASTBN010000044.1:0-6593 GCA_035712045.1 Pseudonocardiaceae bacterium | reverse complement strand
CTGCTCGTAAAGTTCTTGTGGCGCGATCGGTTCACCGCTGTGGAGTCGGTCAGCCAGATCATCGAGCTGTTCCATAAGCATGCGGCGCCGGGTCTCCCAAACAGTACTCACGACTCCTGGGTGGCCCGGCAATATGCCCCGAGAGAGGCCGGCGACACCGGCCGGTCGGACCCAGTTACCTGGTGCACCGCCGTGAGCTGCGTGTATCTGGCCTGTCCGGTCTCAGTGAGGCTCAGCCGCCTCAGCCCCGACGTCTCGTCAGCCAGGGTCAGTAACCCGGCGTCAGTGAGCTCATCAAGAATCTGGGTCAGGTAGCTGGGCATGGGAAAGCCGTAGTCGTAGTAGTGATCGTTCGACTTAGCGATCCGCCCGCTGGCGGCCCGCCACAATGCCCGCCAGGTCAGCCACTCGGCACTCACCCCGGCCGCGATCAGTTCGGTGCTGCTCAGCCGTGGCGGGACTCCACGCACACGTAGCCGGGTGCGGCCGACCACGGTGGGTGCCGCAGGGCATAACTGGGCCTGGGTCTGCCGGTCCGCCGCAGTGTGGTCCGCCACGATGCTCCCCTGATCTGTCCTGGATAGAAGACCCCGCTGTGTGAGGGGCCGTGCCGCCGATCGGTGCTTGAGCTCACCGTTGATCCGGCGGGCCGGGAATATGTGCTCGTGGTAGATCACCCGCGACACGCCACGTCATCGCGAGGGGCTGGATCGGGTTGTGTAGTGCCAGGGCACTAGTCAGTTCCGCTCTGGTGTGGTGGGTGAGCGCGTGGTAGGCACACGATGCGCGGCGATCACCGCCGGCGCTGACAAGGGGGGCTTCCAGTGACGGCGAACGGTCAAGGGTGCTGTGCCCGGTGCGGGGCGGCGCTGCGCCGCCGCAATGGGCTGCGGGGCCAGGCGTGGTGTGACCCGTGCCGCCGGGCCGGGCCGGACCCCCGCCGCGAGCTGCCATCGGACTTCTATTTCCAGGACCCGATCACCGCCGCGCTGGCGCACTATGACTTCGCCACCGTGTTCCGCCGGATCCGGATGACCACCGGCTGGCCCCAGCAAACCCTCGCCGAGGCGGCCGGACTGGAACAGACCCGGATCTCGGCCATCGAACGCGGCATCCGCCCGCTGCGCGATGTGGCCCTGGTCGCCCAGGTCGCCACCCGATTGGGCATCCCGGCGACCCTGCTCGGTTTCGAGACTACCGTAAACGCCACGGGGGGTGACGAGCAGAAGCTGGTGAGCTGGATGGATCGCAGAGACTTCGTACAACACGTCGCGGCCCTGGCCCTGAGCGTCACCGGGATGGCCGCCCTGGACATCGACCGGCTTACCGCGCTGCTGCCGCACACCGGCCCGGCTGGCACCCGCCACATCGGAGCCTCCGACGTCGCGGTCATCGAGCGGGCCACCGCCGCCTTCTCCAGCCAGGACTTCGCCACAGGGTCGGGACCGGTCCGTGACCTCGCCGTCACGCAGCTCCGCTCAGTGCTGCCCCTGCTGGGCGCCCAGATGACCGACGAGGTACGACCCCGGCTCTACCTCGCGACCGCGCGGCTGGCGACTCAGGCGGGCTGGATGAGCTTCGAGGTCAATGAGCACGACGCGGCCCGGCGGCTGTGGCTGGTCGCGCTGAACGTCGCCCGCGACACCGACCACCCGCTCGCGGCAGACCAGACCGTGTTCGTGCTTTACGACATGGCCCTGCAAGCAGTGGAACTCGGGCGTCCAGAGGAGGCTCTGCGGCTGGCTCAGCTCGGCCACACCGCCGCCATCAGCTCCCATCCCGTCTCGGGGGCCACCTTGAGCTGCCTGACCAACATCCAAGCCTGCGCTTATGCTGCCAAAGGCGACGCAGCCACCTGCGACCGAGCACTAGGCCAGGCCACGGAGCACTTCACCAGCAGCGATCCAGTACATGAGTCGTGTACCCGGACCTTCCTCGATGAAACGATGCTCACCGCCAAGCAGGGTGCCGTCCACTATGAGCTGGCCCTGGCTAGCCACGATTCGCAGGCCGCCAGCCGTGCGGTGCCACTGCTGCGCGAGGCTGCGGACGGTTACGGCTCCGACTTTGCCCGGCCCCGTGCGCTCGATCTCACGCGGCTTGCCGGTGCCCATGCGATCGCCGGGGATACCGACACCGCCATCAGCATCGGTCACCAGGCCATTGACGCGGTCACCGCGCTGCACTCCCCCCGCGCCCACGACCGCCTCCGCGTCCTGAACACCGCCCTGCAATCCCTCCACACCAGCCCCGGTGTCGCCGAACTCCGCGACCGCTTGAACACCACCGCCGCATGAGCCGGCCAACGCGAGGGAGGACCCATGACCGATCATCCCACTCCATTGTGGCGTGATCCATTGTTCAGCCCAGGTGACCGGTTCCCGCTCGGCCCGTCGCACTGGCACTGGGACGGTTGTGAAGATGAGCCGAGCGGACCGGCGACACGCCCATTCTCGCTACGGGGCGTGGTAGTTGGGCCCCGGATGGACACCGAGGCGCACTGGCCTTACCGATACTGCCCGGAGCGGCAAGTCGCGTTCGTGCAGAGCGACGGCGGCTCGGAGGTGCTGTATCTCAAGCACACCAAGCCCGGCCCCACACCGGTCACGTCGGGCACCGTCGATGGGCAGCCAGGCAAACCACCGCCCGAGGAAATGGCCAGTCCCGATTACCAGTCCGACTGAGTACGTCGATGACCGTGCTTATCTTGGCTCGCGAGATCGAGCCACAGGTCGACCGTGTGGTTGAGGAACTGGCTGCACGCGATGTGCCGGTGTTCCGGTCTGACCTGGCTGCGTTCCCGCAAGCCCTGACGCTGGACGCGCAGCTCGAGCCGGAGGGCTGGAACGGCACACTAGCCACCGAACATCGCCGTGTGCAGCTAAGCGAGATCCGCTCGGTCTGGTACCGGCATCCCTCACACTTCGAACTTCCCGAGGGAATGTCCCGACCAGAACGCCGACATGCGGCCGCTGAAGCTCGCGTCGGGGTGGCTGGGGTGCTGTGCAGCCTGGATGCATTATGGGTGAACTATCCGTCGCGGGAAGCCGACGCTCTCAAGCCCAGGCAGCTCGACGTCGCCCGCCGTTGCGGTCTGCGGGTCCCTCGATCACTAATCACAAATACCCCGGTCGGCGTGCGGAGCTTCGCCACTGGGGTCGACGGGCCGCTGGCGGGCAAGAATCTATCCGCAGCGTCCCTGGTGGAGTCCAATCACCTGCAGACCGCGTACACCCGCAGACTCGGGGTCGCCGAACTGGCTGACCTATCCGGTGTGGAGACCACCGCACACCTCTTCCAGGAATTCATCGAAAATAAGGAATTCGAGGTTCGGGCCACTGTGGTCGGCAAACGAGTGTTCGCGGCCGCGATCCACGCTGGCTCCGAGACCGCGCGGATCGATTTCCGCGCCGATTACTCCAGTTTAGACTACTCAGCGATCGAACCTCCGCCACCCGTCCGAACCGGAATGCTCGCATTCATGCGGGCATTCGATCTTTCCTTCGGTGCCTTCGATTTTGCCGTCACCACCGACGGCGAGTGGATCATGTTCGAGTGTAACACGTTCGGCCAGTACGGCTGGCTTGAAGACGCACTCGACTTGCCCATTACTTCGGCATTGGCCGATCTACTCGAGTCGGGAGCTCGCTCGTGAATTATCCCACCGACCTGAGCCCGGCGGAAACGGAACGGGCTCGTACCCGGCTCGCTGAGCTCGCCGAGCAGTTCACCGCGAAGCAGATCCTGCGGACACCGGCGTGGAGAGAGGTGTTCCAGCGGACCTGGCGCCACCCGTACGTGCCGGCCTACTACCCGGACAAGGACACCCCGCCTGTGCTCTGTGTTGATGGCTCTCGCCGGGAGGAGTGGCTCGATGCCGTCTACAGCGACACCACCCTGATCACAAAGCTCATGCCGGTCCCGCTGTCTCGTGCGTTGCGCCCAGCTGTGGAGATGACCTACACCAGCTCTTCCACCCTGCCCTCGCTGGTGCTGGAGATGCTCGATGAGCTCGATGTCGCCGACGGGCACCGCGTGCTGGAGATCGGCACCGGCAGTGGCTACAACGCTGCCCTGCTGTGCCAGCGACTCGGCAGCCAGCAGGTGACCAGCGTGGACATCGATCCCGAGCTCGTGGACCTGGCCCGCGAACGATTAGCCGCCAACGGCTACACCCCCGTCCTCGCCGTGACCGACGGCCACACCGGCTACCCCCCGGGAGCGCCGTATGACCGGATCATCGCGACCTGCGCCGTATCCACCATCCCCGCCGCCTGGCTCCAGCAAGCGGCACCCGGCGCGGTGATCCTCACCGACCTGCATGGGCCCCTCGGAGGCACACTCGTGCGGCTCACTGTCAACGACCACGGAAGCGCCACCGGCCGGTTCCTCCCGCACTGGGCCGGATTCATGACCATGCGCCATAACATTGAGCCCATCCGCCCGCGATGGCCTCTGCTGGAGCTGCCCGCCACACACTCGTGGACCATGATCGACCCGATCACTCTCAATACCCACGGCCTGTTCGGGTTCATCGTCCAGTGGCAGCTTCCCAACGTCACCCAGGGCCGCATGACCAACGACGACGGAGCCCCCGCGGTCTTCCTCCTCGCCCGGGACGGTTCCCGCGCGGAGATCGACACCATCCCGACCGAACGCGGATACCCCGTACGCCAGTACGGCCCCCAACCGCTCTGGGACCGCGTCGAACACGCCGCGAGATTCTGGGACGAGCACGGCCACCCGTCCTACGAACGCTTCGGCCTCACCGCCACCACCACCGAGCAGTACATCTGGTACGACCAGCCGGACGGGCCGCACCGCTGGCCGCTTTCCCTTGATCAAGGCAATACCGCGCCGCCCCGGCGCTGATCAGCGGGGCTGGCACTCAGGAAACGCACGGCCACGCGGCCCTCGCCGCAGTATCAGTCACCGGCCCGGCGTGCTCTTCTGCATGGGGTACACCAGCAGGCCTGGAATTCGGGATGAGAGTCCGATGTCTCGTGGAGAGCGCAGGGTGAGCGCCGCCACGCGTCTTGTGGCGGTGGCAGCGATGCTGTTGTCCGTCAGCGGGATCGTGACAGCCACCGGCACCGCTGAGATCGGAATAGCAGAGGGCCCGGCGCATCCCCCGAGCCGGATCAAGACTGGTGGTCCTTTTTTGAAGGACTTTGTCCCCGTTGAGCTGATCGCACCGAATACTGAGCCCGCCCGGTTTAACCCTATGGGATCAGCCGGTAGTTTCACCAGCCCATGTGGCACGAATACGGAGGGGCACCGAAATTCCGGCAACTTCATGGCCGCCCCAGGCAAGGTGAACGGCGCGCGGCATATTCATGATTACGTCGGCAACGTGTCGGCCGACGCGTTTTCCACCAGCGAGAGCCTCGCGGCCGCCGGGACCACGTGCGCCAATGGTGATAAGTCGACGTATTTCTGGCCAGTGTTACGCGATACCACCGCGAAGGGAATCGATGCCGGCTCCGAGGGCGGTGGCCTGGACGGCAACGTCGGTGGGATTCTCCGCCCCGCCGGGGTGCGCCTCCAGTTCCGGGGTAATCCGGCCGCCTTGGTGACTGCGATGCCGTACGACCTGGCGCTGATGACCGGGGATGCCAAGGCCGCGACGAACGGCGGTGCGCACGCCCACGCGGCGTGGACGTGCACCGGCTTTGAGGACCGCACGACTACCAAGTACCCGTTATGCCCGCAGGGCAGCCAACTGGTGCGTATCTTGGACTTTCCCAGCTGCTGGGATGGAAAGAACCTCGATTCAGCACATCACCGAGAACACGTCGTCTTCCCGCAACCGGACGGATCGTGTGGCGCCGGGAAAGCGGTCATCCCGCAGCTGCGGATCACTCTGAGCTTCGATCGGCCGGTCGGCCGGGCGTTCGCGGTGGATGGTTTTCCCGACCAGCAGCACAATCCGGTTACCGATCACGCCGACTTCATGAACTTGATGCCCCCAGCGATGATGGCGCGGGCAGTGGACTGCATCAACAGTGGCCGGACGTGCTGAGGAAGACGTAGGGCGAGATGAGAAGTCCGTTTCCGGGCACTCGCGGGGGCGGCTCCGATGATGCGCTGATCCGGGCGGTGTATGAGGAGCATGGGCAGGCGGTGCTGGCGTATGCGACCAAGCTGACGGGGGATCGGGCCGCCGCCGAGGACGTCCTGCAGGAGACCCTGGTGCGAGCGTGGCGGCACTCGGAGGTGCTGGTCAACGGCAGAGGATCGGTGCGTGCGTGGCTGCTGAGGGTGGCGGGCCGCATCGTTGTGGATCGGGCCCGGGCGAGAGCCGCCCGGCCGCGGGAAGTCGCCGAGTCCCCCATCCAGCCTCCGATGGAACGAGATCACGCTGATCAGGTGATCGACTCGATAGAACTGTTCGAGGCGCTGCAAAAGCTCTCGGAGGAGCACCGCGAGGTAATCATTCAGTTATACTTTCGGGGCCGCAGCCTGTTAGAGGCATCCACGGCATTGGGCGTGCCGGAGGGCACCGTGAAGTCACGCTCCTACCATGCGCTTCGGGCGCTGCGGAAATCGTTCAGCGACGACGCGGGCGTGACCAAGGGGGTGCCGGCGTGAAC
>DASTBN010000043.1:0-2090 GCA_035712045.1 Pseudonocardiaceae bacterium | reverse complement strand
GCTGCGGATGAGCGAAGCGGCCGTCTCCAGCCCCAGATAGGGCTCGAACCAGTCCGGGAGGATGTCGCTGTACTTGGCCCACCAGCCGGGACTGTTCGCCTGCCGGGCCAGGGCGAGCATGCTGGCTCGCACCGGTTCGTCGGTCACGCCGTAGAGGGTGAGCAGATCCGCGACGTCCCGCTCTTTGAAGCCGACCCGCCCGTGCTCGATGCGGCTGATCTTCGACCGCGAGCCGCGGATCTCGTACGCCGCCTCGTCGGGCGTGACGCCGCTCTCCTCGCGCAGGCGGCGCAGCTGGTTTCCGAGCATGATCCGAAGGACGGTCGGGCCGCCACGTGGCTCGTCCGGGGCTGACTTGCCAGGCAGCTCGTCGCTCGGCTGAACCGCACTCATCCTGGCTCCGGGGACCGGCTGATTTACACTCAGTGCCCACTCCAGATGGACGGCTAACGTCACGCCGCGGCATGAGCGGGAATCCGGGAGGACCTGGGCCCGCCCGGCGGCCGGGCGCACTCTGCACGATATCACCGTGGATGCGTCTTGTCGTGACCCGTTTAGGTTCGCTTGGATAACGGCGCCAAACCGGTGTGAATAAGTCGATCAGTGCGCCCAACTCACCGTTGTTCATATCCTGCGGGAACGCGGTCCCCGCGGCCCCGCGGTGGATCGGCCCGGCCCGCGGTTCCCGGAGTCGTCGGCTGATACGCAACGTACGCCTGCAAGGCCGGTCGAACATGCCGATGCATGTGCATATGGCTGTGCATCGTCCGGTGCATAATGGTAGCGGGTGGGGCGCTCACCGCTGGCTCGGCCGCGGTGGGTACTGGGGGGCCGGTCCTGGGCGGCCCCGGCGCGAGAGCTGCCGGGGCCGCTCAGTCAGACCCGGCGATCGTCGTGAGGGCCTCGACCTGGCCGCCCCGCTCGCCACGCTCGCCACGGGTCATCCACCGGTAGCCGATGTAGCCGATGATCACGATGATCAGCGACATGACCAGCATGATCGTGCCGAGCGCGTTGAGCGCTGGCCGTCCGTTGCCGCCTTTCTGCTGCGCGTAGATATACACCGACATCGGCGTGTTGCCGGAGTTGGAGTTCAGCAGGTCCACGATGACGAAGTCGTCGATGACGCTGGAGAAGACCAGGACCGCGCTGGCGAAGATGGCCGGTGTCAGCAGCGGCAGCATCACCCGGCGCATGACCTGCATGTGCGTGGCGCCAAGGTCGGCGGCCGCCTCCTCGTACTGCTTCCCGATCGTCACCAGCCTGGCCTGGACGATGATCGCGGGCCAGCTCAGGTTCCAGGTGACGAGCGAGAGCGTCTCCGCGAGCGTGCCGAGCCCCACCGACGTGAACAAGGCGGTGAACACGAAGAAACTGGCCACGCCGAAGATGAGCTCGGGAATGACGAAGGAAAGGATCATCGCGAAATTGGCGGTCGCCGACGTGTAGCTGCGCCACCGGTTGATCCCAAGCGCGAATGCCACGCCCAGCGGCACGGTGATCAAGGTGACGTAGACGGCCAGGCGCACGGTCTGGATTACCGCGGCGTGCAGGTTCGGGTCGTGCAGCACCGAGTTCACCGGGTCGGCGAAGTACCAGCGCCAGGAGAAGCCCTGCCAGATGCTCTGCGACTGGCCGTTGTTGAAGGAGAAAAGGACCGCGATCCCGACCGGCACCAGCGACCAGATGAGGTACAGCCAGGTGAACCCCTCGAGGAACCACGAGTGACGCCACGGGTTGTGCCGCGGCCGCAGCCTGCGCAAACCGGACCGGGCCGCGGTGTCCGCGCGGTCCGCCGGGGCCGGCCTGGCGGTGGCGGCGGTCACACCGCCTCCCGCGACGTCCGGTTCGTCCTCACCACGTAGTAGATCATCGGGATGATCAGGGCGAGCAGGAAGAACAGCGAGATGACGGCACCCTCGCCCTGCAGCCCCGGCGTACTGAGCTGGTTGTTGATGACGTTGCCCAGCATGATGGTGCTGGTGGTCCCGGACAGCAGCTGGTTGGTGTAGTAGTCGCCCAGCATGGGCAGCACGGTGATCAGCATGCCGGTGAGGATCGCCTGCCTGGACATCGGCAGCGTCACCCGG
>DASTBN010000042.1:0-6157 GCA_035712045.1 Pseudonocardiaceae bacterium | reverse complement strand
AGCCAGGCCGGTTCCCCGCTGGGCAGGGTGATCCGGTGCACCGGGCCCGCAGCGGCCAGCGCGGCGTACGCGGCGTGGCGCTGGCCCGTACCGGTGGCGGTGAACGGGTCCACGTTCGTCATCGGGATGGCAGCCATGTGGCGAGCTCCGGACATCGTTCCGGCGCGGTGCGGCTCACCGGCGCCGGTGGTGGTATTCGAGACAGGGACATCACACACAGCGCCCATCATCCCGTTGTCGGCCAGTGAACACTGCCTGCCCCGAGTTTTCATGGCGGCTCAACCAGACCGAGCGAGGCCACGTTCTGAGCACCCGTGCCACCGCGAGCTCGAGCCGCCATCTGTTCTCAGCGAACTCCATCCGTTCTTCTGCTCGGTATCCAGCCAGTTCCCACGCACCCTCGATAATGTGAGCCCTTCGTGCGTTCTCCTCGAGCAGGTCGGCGAGGTGCCTGGTTTCTGGCGCGGTAACGATCCGGAGCGCGATTACCGCCTGTCGTATTTCATCAGATGCGTGTATGTAACGGCTGGAACGGCGCGAAGGTGGCCTGGTTGGTGGGCGTACCAACCGCCGGAGTCTCGCAGTGGCGGCCTTCGCCGCGGCGACGACACTCAGCCGGGTTTGCTGTCTAGTAGTAGTCATGTCAATCCGTTCGACCTAGTAATGACCGATGAGCCGTTACTGCGACGAATACGGGCTGGACGTGACTGATGGCGGACGGCGGACTAAACGATTAGTGAACAATCCCTGTGTGTGTTCTATGTGAGCGGAGACAAGGTTCACGACAGATTCTGGCCCCTCTCTGAATTATCAAAGACGGCTGCGCGCCTCGCCCGAATTTTCCGGGCTACGCCCTCAAAGATCGCGGGTACGCGAGGAGAAACAAAAGGGCTGGCGCTAATGGTGAGACGATCCCCGTTGGGTACAGCCACCGAGGCCAACAGCGCTGCGGGTTAGGGGGGCCGAGGTGGAGCACCACAGGCGTGCCACACCCCGACCCCTGCCCCCGGTCCGCTCCGAGGTAGGTTCACAAGCACAGTAGGTTCACAAGCACAACGGGCACCCGCTCACATCTCCGATGAGTTAGGTGGCTGGCGGCCCCCGCGCCTACGTCCCAGCATGCCATTAACGCCGGTTAAACTACGGTCAACGAGCGCATGGGTTCTGCACACCTCGATCTGGGCAGGCGGTAGGTCGCACGGGCGGGACCGGCAGCCCCTGCGGGACCCGGTGAACTGGGATCTCGACCCCGGCTGGGAGTGGCACTCGGCTGAGGTCATCCAGTTCGCAGCGGACCGCGCGCTGGTTCGCTCAGCCCGGAGGCGCTGGCTGATGCGCCCGGTTTCACCGTCATTGGCCGTTGCTCATGAGAGGCCACAAACAGGGTGAGTGGTGCCGGATAGCTGGTAACAGGCGCATCCGGGTGACTCGGAGGTGGCAATCGCAGAATCGCGGCCACAGTGGGCTGTAAGGCACCCAGGTAATGCCATACGACCCAGGCTGGAGCGAAAATATCCAGACCGTCATACCGTGGTATCCGGGCCGCTGTCGCGCGGTCGGCGGCGCGTATGTTGATCACATCAATGTAGTCGTCCCAGTCATAGGTTGAGACAAGAACGTACGGAGCCTGAAGGTCACCGCAACAGTAATGAGTCAGCCCCGCCTTGGTTATGGCCGCGAAGGCTTCGTAGGTCTGCGGCGCGTACGGCCATCTAGCCGGGATCATGTGTTAACCCCCGATACGTCACTTGCCGTGGGCGCGGCAAGCTGGTTCCTGGCGAGTACCGCCGGAACATGGCGAGGGTTGTGGAGGGGTGTTCCGGCGACGGCTCGCGGTGTGGCGTCGGACCGGGCCCAGCCCAGGCGGCAACTCGTAGCACCGCACTGCTGCGCTCGCAGTCATATCCCAGACGGTCACGACCTGACCGCGAGCGCCCGCTGTGGCTCGGAGGTCATACTATACATCTCATGCATCGTCTCATACGACGTCCATCGTTTTCTCTCGCGTGGACCCCGACACGAGCGGAAGAGACCTGAGCCTCCCCGCTGTCAGGCCTGGCGTGTTCATGCGCTCCCAGTGGGTATCGCCGTGGTAAGCAGGTGCTCGAGCGCGGTGACCCAGGTCTCGACGATGGCGTTGTCGTCGACCCCGCCGCGCGCGGTGCCCAGCTGATTGGGAAGCAGCCGGGTGGAGATCAGGGCACCGAGCCCGATCGTCGCGATGGCGTCGGCTTGCTGGGCGGACACCGCCGACCCAGTTCGGTCGGTGATCCACTCGGCGAATTCGCGGTAGGTCAGGCCAACGACCTGGGCGACGGCGTCGGTGAGGATTCGCGGCCCGTGCCGGGCCTCGGTGGCGATCAGCCTCAGGAGCTGGGCTTCCTGGTCGAGCTCGGCGAGCACGTACCGCGCGGCGATGGTGAGCTCGGTGCGCAAATCCCCGAGGTCGGCGAAGAGTCGGCGGATGTCGCGCAGCGCGGCGAGCCGGCTCAGCTGCCGCTGGACTCCGGCGGTCAGGAGTGCTTCCTTG
The DNA here is from genome assembly GCA_035712045.1 of Pseudonocardiaceae bacterium. Classification (GTDB taxonomy): domain Bacteria; phylum Actinomycetota; class Actinomycetes; order Mycobacteriales; family Pseudonocardiaceae. The sequence goes on along the minus strand of DASTBN010000042.1, from coordinate 3,627 downwards.
GACGGGAAGTGGTGGTAGATGCCGCCAGCGCCGGGGGACAGCCCGGCGGCTCGCTCGATCCGGGTGATGCTCGTGCCGCGGTAGCCATGCTCGGAGAACAGCTCCATCGCGGCGTCGATGATGCGATCCCGGGTCGCAGCAGTTGACAGATCGCCCATGCCACCTAAGTATTTACTTAAGCCCCTTAAGCGTCAACTTCCGGGAGCGGCGATGGCGGTGTTTTCCGGGCAAGGTCGCACTCAGCTGGCCCGCATGGTTCCCCTGGCCGGGCTGGCGGGCCGGACCGCTGGTGAGGCGGTGGTCGCCGCCCTGCGCAGGCGGCTGACCGGTGAGGACAGCGCCGCGGAGTTTCACGAACGGACGAGTGAGCGTTACGCCGCGATGCTTGGTCATTCCAAGGGTGTGCTGATGAAGGCCGGGCAGGTGCTCTCCTTCGTCGCGCTCGGCAAGCTGGTCCCCCCGGAGCGCCAGCGCGTCTACCAGGCGGCGATGGCCCGGCTGCAGGCCGACGCCCCGCCAATGGCCCCCGAACTGGCCGCGGCGGTGGTGGAGGCGGAGCTCGGCGCGCCGCCGGAAGAGATCTTCGCGGAGTTCGACCCGCACGCGTTCGCGGCGGCCTCGATCGGGCAGGTCCACGCGGCGCGGCTGGTCGATGGGCGGCGGGTGGCGGTCAAGGTGCAGTATCCCGGGGTCGATCAGGCCATCCGGGCGGATCTGGGCAACACCGAGCTGCTGGCCACCTTCCTGCAGCTGGTCGTGGCGATCGTGCCCGGCTCCAACCGGCTCGATGTGCGCGCGGTCGCCCAGGAGGTGGCGGCCCGGATCGGTGACGAGATCGACTACCGCATCGAGGCCACCCACCAGGCCGAGTTCGCCGACGCCTACCGGGATCATCCGTTCATCCGCGTTCCCGAGGTAGTGCCGCAACTGTCGACCCGGCGGGTGCTCACCATGGATCTCGTGGACGGCATGCGCTGGTCGGAGGCGATTCAGGCGGATCAGCGGCAGCGGGACCGGTGGGGTGAGGTGATCTACCGGTTCGCGCTGGGTAGCCTGCGGTCGGTGGGCCTGTTCCACGCCGATCCCCATCCAGGGAACTACTTGTTCCACGAGGACGGCGGGGTGACGTTCCTGGATTTCGGCTGCGTCAACCACTTCTCCGCCCAGCAGATCGCGATGATGCGGCGGCTGGTCGCCGCCGCCGTTGCCAACGACGCGGCGGCCTTGTGGGATGCCTTTGTCGAGATCGGCTTCCTGACCGCTTCCGACGCGCCCGCGCCGGCGGAGCTGCTGGAGTGGTACCGCGACAAGCTGCGGCCGCTGGTGGACGAGCAGCCCTTCACCTACACCCCGGAGTTCGCCTCCTCCGTGGTGCAGGGCTACTTCGCCCGCCGGGGCGCGGCCGGGTCAGTGATCCGCCGGGTCGAGCTGCCCCGCGAGTACGTCTTCCTCACCCGCATCGACCTCGGGCTCACCGCCCTGCTAGCCGAGCTGGAAGCCACCGGACCATGGGCGGCGATCCGCAGCGAATGGGACGAGAACGGCCCTCCCGCCACCGAGATCGGTGAGCTTGACGCCGAACACTGGGCGCGGCGGGGACTCCGGGGGGTGCGGCCGTGATCATCCCCACCGCTGACCCATACCCGGCCTACCGCGCGCTGCGGGAACAGGACCCGGTGCACTGGGACGGCGACCTGGACGCGTTCCTGATCACCTCCTACGCCGAGGCGAGTGCCGTGCTGCGCGGGCAGGGCTGGAGCAGCGACCCGAACAGCAACCCCGCGCTGGCCGCACGGTTCGATCGCGCCGAGTCCGGACCGCCGGCGCTGCGCACCCTGATCACGATGGACCCGCCCGAGCACACCCGGCTGCGACGCATCCTCTCCCCGGCGTTCACCCCCCGGGCCATCGAGTCGCTGCGCCCCCGGATCGCCGCAGTGGTCGCCTCCGCCCTCGCTAGCCTCGGCACGGCGGGTGAGGCCGATGTCATCGCCGACATCGGCTACCCGATCCCGCTCGCCGTGATGTGCGAGCTGCTCGACATCGACATCGAAGGCGCGCGGCTGCTGCGTTCCGAGACCCCCAAGCTGGTGGGAATCCTGGAGTTCGACCCCGGCAAGGAGGCGGTCCTCGCGGCCGAGGAAGCCACCGCCAGCATCACGCTGCATCTGCTGCCCATCCTCGGGGACCGGCGCCAGCGGCCCGGTGCGGACCTGGCCAGTCAGCTGCTGTCCCTCGGAGACAATGGCGACGCACTGGCACTCGACGAAGTGCTCGCCACCTGCGTCCTGCTGCTCATCGCCGGGCACGAAACCACCGCCAGCCTGATCGGCAACGCCGTCCTCACCCTGATGGAACACCCCGGCCAGCTCGAGGCGCTCCGGCGTGATCCCGCGCTGATCGCACCCGCGATCGAGGAGGTACTCCGTTTCGAGTGCCCCGCCAAGATCATCAGCCGGACCAGCCTCATCGACCGGGAACTCGGCGGGCGCGCCATCCGCGCCGGTCAGCGCGTGCTCATCCTGGTCGGCGCGGTGAACCGGGATCCCGGGCAGTTCCACGACCCCGAGCGCTTCGACATCACCCGGGCTCCCGCGCCGCATCTCGGTCTGGGCGCGGGCCCGCACTTCTGCCTCGGAGCCGCTTTATCCCGCGCGGAGACGCAGGAGACCCTGCGGCAGCTGCTCCCGCTGCTGTCCGAGTGGCGGCTCGCACCCGAACCGCCCGCCTGGCGGGTTTCCGACACCTTCCGCGCGCTCGAGAGGCTCCACCTGATCAGCCCCTCCGCAGGGACGGGAATCGGATGAGCCAGCTGGTCCCACCCCCCACGGAGAGACCGAACACCCCAGCCCCGTCAACCTGACAATGCCGCCCTGAACGCCTTCGAGATCATCTTCGACGGACGACTGTCCGCCGCACGCAACGCATCGTAACCATATAGCAACAATCAGTTACACCGTTAACTTGACAGACCCACCTGAGACAATGCCGACGGCCAAAGCCTACGCTCCATCAACCTTCGCTGCTTGAGCCGAGGCGGGTGTAGAGGGTGAGGGCTTGTTGCTGGTGGTGGTGGGCTTGGTCGGGGTTGCCGGTGGTGTGGTGGGTGTGGGCGAGGCCGTGGTGAGCGTTGGCTTGTTCGTAGCGATCCCCGATCTCGGTGGCCAGGGTGAGCGCGGCAGTGTGCTGCGTGTGTGCCTGGTCAGGCTGTCCGTTGGCGTGGTAGGCCTCGCCGAGGCCGTTGAGGATCTGGGCTTCGTCGCACCGCCCACCGATGTCGCGGGAGATGGTGAGGGCTTGCTGGTGGTGCTCGATGGCCTGCTGGTGACGGCCCTGGTGTCCATGGACGAGCCCGAGGTTGGTCAGCGCGCGTGCTTCGAGGGTCCGGAAGCCGATGTCGCGGCAGATGACGAGGGCTTGCTGGTGGTGCTCGATGGCCTGGGGGTGACGGCCCTGCCGCCCATGGACGAGCCCGAGGCTGGTCAGCGCGAGGGCTTCGACGACCCGGTAACCGATGTCGCGGGAGATGGTGAGGGCTTGCTGGTGGTGCTCGATGGCCTGCTGGTGACGGCCCTGGTGTCCATGGACGAGCCCGAGGTTGGTCAGCGCGCGTGCTTCGAGGGTCCG
>DASTBN010000041.1:0-4990 GCA_035712045.1 Pseudonocardiaceae bacterium | reverse complement strand
GGCCCCGGCCGAATTGGGCCGGCTTGCCCGTGATGGTCAGGTCGGTGACGACGGTGACCGCCGTGCCCTCCCCGTTCCCGGCCAGGCTGGCCCGCACCTTCGCCGAGGCGGTGCCCTGGCCTCCGGCCGCGGTGCCCGATGCCTCGATGGTGGCCTGGTGCGCGGCCTCATCGGTCTCGCTGAAGCGGCCCGCCCCGCGGTATTGCAGGGAGATCGGGCCCAGCCGGACCTTCACGATCCCAGTGAACTCATTCCCATCAACCGAGGTGACAGTGGCGCCCGGGAAGCAGGGAGCGATCCGCTCAGGATCCCGCAGCGCAGCCCAGACGGTGTCGACTGGCGCCGGGACCATGAACTGATGCTCCAACTTCATGCCGATCAGCCTCCCACCGCAGCGGCCGCAGCGCTTATCTTACCAGTTGGACGCCTCATCCCGGCATGGAGACGATGATTCGAGAGACGCTATACGAGCCCGGTCTTCCCGTCGGGCGCGTGCGCATCCATCACATTCGGGCGCGGGCCCGCCTTCGGGTCCATCGCAATAAACCGGAGATGGGGCCAACCGGGCGAGTAAGGCATTAGCGAGTGTCACCGCAAGGAGGACGAAAACCATGATGAGCAGGAGGATCGCCGCGTATTTCACACCAGGAATCAACCGACGCGTGCCCGTTCTTCCCTCTCGCGCGCGACGCGTCTCGCCGCACTCACGATAAAAGATCGGCTTGGGCGGGCGCGGGCTACGGCAATGCGGCTTGGTTATCGCGTTGCCCCCGCCGGGCCGCGCTGACAGCGCTCGCGCCGTCATCTGGAGAATGAGCGACCTGCTGAACCGGGAGTACCGTTCCCTCGATGACGGCCCGCCGCGTCTCGAATGCCCGGCGATCGAGCCGCCGCGCCAACGCGATCAGGCGCTCAGCGAAATGATGCTGCTCGTCGGCGGTAGCGCACTCATCAATGATGCGCATCGCCAGCGGCACCACGTCGGTGTTGACGCTAGCCATCTCCGCGAGCAACTCACGATCCTCCCGGATCACGACGCGGCCTCACCATCTTCGCGGGCAACAACCCGGACAAGGCCCGCAGGGCGTGTAAGAAATTCCACCCGTAAACCGCCCGCGCAGACCCTCATGAGTTCCACTCCCTCAGCCGGGGCGAACCACAGAAACGCTTTTCTCTGATCACTCGATACCGGAAGACGATAGTATGAGACTCTTTCGGCGAGAACTGTCCGCCAGTACGAGTATCTGGCGCTGTCTCGGGCGTCGAACAGCTCTCACTGTCGAACCCGGCGGCAGTTCACTCGGGAGACGCGGGGAGGGAGGTCCGCGACCGGGGTGGTGTCTGCTTTTCCAGGCCGTACGGCTCGAGGGGGTGGCACAGAACCTCGTCGAAGGCCGTGGCGATGTCCTCGGTTGTCCAGTCAGGGCGGCTCAGCACCGGATCCTTGACCGCAGGCTGGCGCAGCGGCGTGCACCGCGTAGGACTCACCCAGGCCCCGGCCCGCACCGGTGATCACCACCGCCTCGCCGTCCAGGACGCCCACTGCCGCGCCGCGATCCTTGGCTCACTCAACCGTCAGCAGCAGCGGGCCGTCCTCGGTGACCGCGACCGAGTGTTCCCAGTGCGCGGCGCGGGAACCATCCGCGGTTACCACGGTCCAGCCGTCGTCGAGTTCCTCGGTCTCCTCGCTCCCCGCGGTCAGCATCGGCTCGATCGCCAGCGCCATGCCCGGCACCAGCCGGGGGCCGCGGCCAGGCTTGCCGACGTTAGGCAGGAACGGGGCCATGTGCATGGCGGTCCCGATGCCGTGGCCGCCGTAATCGGCCACGATCCCGTAGGAGGTGCCGTGCGCCGCGGCCGCAGCCAGCGCCGCGGTTTCCACGGCGTGGGAGATATCGGTGAGACGGCCACCGGGACGTACCGCCCCGATGCCAGCTTCCAGCGCGGACTGGCACGCCGCCGAGAGCAGGCTGTCCGCCTCGCTTGCCGTCCCGATATGCACCGTCACGGCGGCGTCCCCATGCCAGCCCTCCAGGATCGCGCCGCAGTCCAGCGACAGCAGGTCACCCTCGGCGAGCACCTGTGTGTGCCGCGGGATCCCATGCACCACCTGCTCGTTCACCGAGGCGCAAATCGAGGCCGGGAACCCGTGGTAGCCCTTGAAGGACGGCACCGCCCCGGCGTCGCGGATCGATTGCTCCGCCAGCTGGTCCAGTTCACCGGTGCTCACGCCGGGCCTGGCGTGTTCCTCAAGCAGCCGCAGCGTGCGGGCCACCACCGCACCGGCGGCGCGCATCGCCTCGATCTCCCCCGGGGACTTGACCTCAATGCCGCTGCGGCCACGCAGCCGCCGGACCACCGCCCGCACACCGCCCCCGGCCATCGCGTGCGTCACGCCCTGGTCCGCAATGCGTCCAGCGCCCGGGCGGTCACATCGGGAACCGCACCGACCCCGGGCACGGTTACCAGCCGATCAGCGTAAAACTCCAGCAGCGGTAAAGTCTCCTCGCGATAGAGCCGCTGACGGTGCCGGATGACGTTCTCCGTGTCATCGTCACGCCCTCGCGCCAGCAGGCGCTCCACCACCTCGTCCTCGGGGGCGTCGAGCTCCAGCACGACATCGATCTCGCAGTCCCGCTCCCGCAGCAAATCCTCCAGCGTCCGCGCTTGCGCGACGGTGCGGGGAAAGCCGTCGAGGAGGAACCCGTTCCGGCAGACTTCTTCAGTGAGCCGCTCGGCTACCACCGCGTTGGTAACCTCGTCGGGGACCAGCGCGCCGACGTCCAGGTACTTCCTGACCTTCCGGCCGAGCTCGGTCTGATCGCCCACCTGTGCCCGGAACAGATCTCCGGTCGAGATGTGCACCACGCCGAGCTCCGCGCTGAGTGCTGCGGCCTGGGTACCTTTGCCCGCTCCCGGCGGGCCGACGATCACGATACGCACTAGCGGAGGAACCCTTCGTAATTACGCTGCATCAGCTGGCTTTCGATTTGCTTCACGGTATCCAGCCCGACGCCCACCATGATCAGCACAGCGGTACCACCGAAGGGGAAGTTCTGGTTCTGCCCATTGCCGGTCAAACCGAGGAACAAGTTGGGAAGCACGGCCACCGCGCCCAGATACAGGGATCCGGGCAGGGTGATGCGGCCGAGCACAAAACTGAGGTATTCAGCGGTCGGCCGTCCCGGGCGGATACCCGGGATGAAACCGCCGAACTTTCTCATCTCCTCCGCGCGCTCTTCGGGATTGAATGTGATGGCGACGTAGAAGTAAGTGAAGAAGATAATCATCAGAAAGTACAGCGAGATGTGCACCCAGCTGGCCTGGTCAACCAGGTACCGGGTGATGAAGGTCTGGAACCAGCCCGGCTTGCCGCTGGAGGATGTGGTCAGCCTCGCGATCAGATCGGGCAGGTAAAGCAGGGACGAGGCGAAGATGACCGGGATGACACCGGCCTGGTTGACCTTCAGCGGCAGGTAGGTGGAGGTCCCGCCGTACATCCGGCGGCCGATCATGCGCTTGGCGTACTGCACCGGGATCCGCCGCTGGCCCTGCTCGACAAACACCACGCTGGCGATGATGGCCAGGCCAAATACGCAGACCAGCAGGAAGACCAGAACACCCTGGGAATCCAGGATGTTCTTGCCCTCGGCGGGGATGCGGGCCGCGATCGAGGTGAAGATCAGCAGCGACATCCCGTTGCCGACGCCCCGCTCAGTGATCAGCTCACCCAGCCACATGATCACCCCGGTGCCCGCGGTCATCACCACGACGATGACGATCAGGTTGAATATCGACTGGTCCGGGATCGGCGGCAGCGGGCAGCCGGAGAACAGCTGGCCCCGCACAGCCAGGGCGATGATCCCGGTAGATTGCAGGATGGCCAGCGCGATCGTCAGGTACCGGGTGTACTGGGTGAGCTTGTTCTGCCCGGATTGGCCCTCTTTCTTCAAGACTTCGAAGCGGGGAATCACCACCGTGAGCAGCTGAATGATGATGCTCGCGGTGATATAGGGCATGATCCCCAGCGCGAACACCGACAACTTCAGCAACGCCCCGCCGCTGAACAGATTGATCAGCGAGTAGACGTTCTGATTGTCACCCTTCGACACCCGCTCCAGGCACTGGTTGATATTGACGTACGAGACACCGGGCGAGGGCAGCGTGGCGCCGGCCCGGTAGATCACCACCATGCCGAGGGTAAATAAGATCTTGCGGCGCAGATCCGGCGTCGCAAGAGCCGAGCGGAAAGCGCCGAGCACTCCTACCTCCTGGGCATGGCCGTCGGTCGTGGCGGACCAGCGGTCGCAGTCTCGAGACAGCGACCAGCGGGGCGAGCGCGAACGAGCGCCTGCTCCGACTCTACTTGCGCCGACTCTAACAGCGCAGAACAGCGGACCCTCCACGCGCCCGCTCGCGATCCGGCACCGGCCCGTTATCGATCCCTCCAGGCCAGGGGCGAGGTAATGATCGCGGCGTCCGCTATGCGCTGAGCTGTCCCGGTTCTCAGGGCGGCCCGGGAGGTGTCGATCCAGCCCTGGACACCCGTGAATCCGGCGTTGCGGTACTCGATGGCTTGAATGAGGCATTCGAGCTTGTCGGCGTCCCGAGCGCAGCGCGCCTCGACCGTGGTCCGGGCCTCGTACTCGGACACGGCTTCCTGCACGGTCTTGCGCACGGTGTCCGGCAACCTGGCGAGCTGGTCACTGGTGATCGCGTCGGTATCCGCAGCGGGCAGGTAGGGCTTGGCGGTGTGCGGGATGTCACCGGTGCGGGTTTCCTGGGAGTCGTGCCAGATCGCCAAGTGCGCGGCATGCGCAGGGTCGGCGCCTTCCTGAGCGGCGATCAATGACGCCAGTTGCGCGACGCGCAGGCTGTGCTCAGCGACCGACTCCGGGTCGCGCACGCCAGCGTGCCACCACCCGGCCCGGCGCAGTCGTTTGAGTACGCCCAGCTCAAAAGCGAACGCCGCGAAACGCGCCGCGTCGAA
>DASTBN010000040.1:0-7757 GCA_035712045.1 Pseudonocardiaceae bacterium | reverse complement strand
CGGATCTGGGCGGCGCGGGCATCCACCTGGTCCTGCTCTCCGCCGCCCTCGATAATGGTGGTGTCGTCCTTGGTGACCACGACACGCCGGGCCTTGCCGAGCACCTCCAGCCCGACCTCGGAAAGCTTGAGCCCCACTTCGGGGTCCACCACCTTGGCACCCGTGACGGCGGCGAGGTCGTCCATGAACGCCTTGCGGCGGTCACCGAAATACGGCGATTTGACCGCCACCACCGACAGGGTCTTGCGGATCGCATTGACCACCAGGGTGGACAGCGCCTCACCTTCGATGTCCTCAGCCACGATCAGCAGCGGCTTGGCCGCCTGGCTGGTCAGTTCCAGCATCGGCAGCAACTCCTGAATCGAGGAGATCTTCTCCCGGTGCAGCAGGATGACGGCATCGGCGAGCACTGTCTCCATCCGCTCGCCATCAGTGACGAAGTAGGGCGAGACGTAACCCTTGTCGAACGCCAGGCCTTCGGTGAACTCGAGTTCGGTCGCCATCGTGGAGGACTCCTCCACGGTGATAACCCCGTCCTCGCCGACCTTGGTCATCGCCTCGCCGATCAGCGCGCCGATTTTGGGATCGCGTGAGGACACCGTGGCGACCTGGGCGATCGCCTGCTCCCCGGTCACCGGGGTGGCTCTGGCCCTCAACGCCTCAGCGACCGCGTCGGCGGCGGCGGCGATGCCTTTGCCGAGGGCGGTGGGGTTCGCGCCGGCGGCCACGTTGCGCAGGCCCTCGCGGACCATCGCCTGGGCGAGCACGGTGGCGGTGGTGGTGCCATCACCGGCCACGTCGTTGGTCTTAGTCGCCACATTCTTGGCGAGCTGGGCACCGAGGTTCTCATAGGGGTCGGTCAGCTCGATCTCACGCGCGATGGTCACCCCGTCGGTGGTGATCGACGGGCCGCCGTACTTCTTCTCCAGCACCACGTGCCGGCCGCGCGGGCCGAGAGTGATCTTGACCGCGTCGGCGAGCTGGTCGACGCCGCGCTCCAGCGCGCGCCGGGCGGTCTCGTCGAACGTGATCTGCTTGGGCATTGCCGGCCTTCCTCACGTGCGGATTGGGTGTGATAGACGACCGCCCCGCTGACCCGTCCAGGGCCCGCGGGGCGGTCACGGTGATACGGGTATCAGTTGACGACAGCGAGCACGTCGCGCGCGGAGAGAATCAGGTATTCCTCACCGTTGTACTTGACCTCGGTGCCGCCGTACTTGGTGTAGAGAACGACGTCACCGACGCTCACATCCATCGGGACACGGTTGCCGGCGTCGTTGACCCGGCCGGGGCCCACAGCCAATACTTTGCCCTCCTGGGGCTTTTCCTTGGCCGTGTCCGGAATGACGATGCCAGACGCGGTCATCGTCTCAGCCTCGCTGGCCTGAACGACGATCTTGTCCTCGAGCGGCTTGATGTTCACGCTCGCCACGGTATGACCTCCACTTTCAGGGGTCTTCGAAGAACTGGCAGGTTGTCTGTCGCGGACTCCTGCCACCCCGCCGTCGCGGGTGCCGAGGCGGCTTGAGGCCGTGTACTGGCACTCTGGAGTCCAGAGTGCCAGTTGGCAGACTACTGCGGCGAGTGCTAACTACTCAACAGGAGGGGCGGTGAGTCGGGCCGATTCACACTGGGCGGGGATCCCCTGGGCGGGATCTTCTGGGCGGGGATCCTCACGCAGGCGCTGCGCCAGCCACTCCACGGGAGCGAGCAGCACGTCCTCGGCCGACAGGGCGCTCAGCCGCCCCAGCTCGAAACTGGGTGATGTCTCGGTGACCGCCGCGACGATCTCCGCCATCCGGTCACCGACCGACTCCATCGCCGCGGCCAGCTCAGCGAGCGGGCAGCGGGGACGCAGCACGACGTGGACCACCGCCACATGGCCGATGTCGCTGCCATCCTGCTCCGGCACGACCAGCACCACCCGGCCATCCGAGGCGCCGCGCAGCAGCCGGGGAACCCGCAGCTCCACGACCCGGCGCTTGGACCCCACTAGCGGCGATTCCTGATCAGCCCGGCTGGGGATCCCAGCCGCGATGCCGGTCTTGCCCACCACCTTGATCGTGAGACCGTCCTCGGCGGGCCGGATCCGGTACCGCGTGACCCCGGTGACCGACCCGATCAGGCGGGCGTGCGCCCGCACCACCCGCAGCGCGGCGAGGGTGAGGCAGTACCGGTCCGCGCCGGCCCTCTCCAGTGCCTCGACCACCGCGTTCTCGTACAGGTCGGCGTCGTCCCGGGAGGTGCCCACGGTCACCGTCTTGGCCTGGTGCTTCACGGTGTCGATCGGCCGGGCGAGTTCTTCGATCGCGTGGGTGAGCGTCGCCCGGGCGAGATCGACTGGGTCCTCGATCTCGGCGGAGAATTCACCAGCCAGCCCGCCCCGTTTCGGCTGCCAGGCCAGACGGGCCAGCTCCATCGTGGTCTGGCTGGTCAGCACACCGCGCATCGCTCCCTGGCCGACCTCGTCCAGCACGGCGGCGACCTGCACGAGCACCTCCCCGGGCAACTCACCCGAGGCGAGGCCGCCGTCGACGGCGGCCTCCAGCTTGGCCAGGGCCGTCCGAACGCCGTCGGCGGCGGCGTCGATGCGGCGGGCCGCGTAGTAGCCGAACAGGTGACCAGCAGCGGTGGTCAGGATCCACATCAGCTCGGGGTGCGCGGGAGGCAGCCCGATGACCAGATCGGCCGGCCACACCTGCTCGGTGCCCTCGTCGCAGAACACCACGGGCCGGTTGCCGTGGGCGGCGAGGATCTCCACCTCTTTGATCAGGTCAGAGACCTGGTTGGGTGGCGCACCGGCCACGCAGACCAGGACGAGCGCCTCAGCGGAGAGGTCGATGTGTTTCTTATCCTCCACAGCGTCCGTGGAGATCGTCTTGTAGCACAGTTCGGAGAGCTTGATGCGGATCTCGGCGGTCGCGACCCGGTTGGGCCCGGAACCCACCACCGCCCAGTACGGGTACCGGGTCGCCACCTCGGCCGCCACGTCGGCGATCAGCTGCTCCCGTTTCCGCAGCGCGAGCAGCTGATCGGGGATCCGGGTCAGTGCCTCCAGCAGGCCCGACTCGCGGGCCCCGCTCAGCACACCACGCGCCCGCGCGATCTCCAGGCCCAGCAGGCAACCGGCGGCGATCTGCGCGTAGAAGGCCTTGGTGGAGGCCACGGAGAGCTCCACGTCCCGGCCATCGGAGGTGTAGAGCACGCCGTGGCTCTTGGTGGCGAGATCGGCGTCGCGCCGGTTGACGATGGACAGGATCGCCGCGCCCCGTTCCCTGGCCAGATCGACACTGCGGTTGGTGTCTGTGGTGGTGCCCGACTGGCTCACCGCGATCACGCAGGTGCGGGACATGTCCGCCCGCAGGTGCCATGCGGAGAACTCGCTGGCTGGCTGGGCGCTGACGGTGAGCGCCTCGCCCAGGACCGCCCGCATCAGCTGCGCGATTCCCTGGCAGGCGACCGCGGCCGTGCCCTGGCCGATCACGATGATCTCCGTGAGCTTCCCGTCACCGAAGCGGGCCCGGACGGCATCGGGCAGGGACGACTCGGGCAGGGCCACCCGCAGGCCAGCGGGATCGGGGCGGATGCGCCCTCGCAGGGTTTTCCGGAACGAGGCGGGCGCTTCGTGGATCTCCTTGTGCAGGTAATGCTGGGCGGTCCCGAGCGCGAGGTCGCGGGTGGTCACCTCGGCGGCACGCACTTCCGCGGGCCCGACCGGCCGCGGCAGCCCATCACCGTCCACGCGGTGGATCCCCGGCAGGGTGCCGGAACCCGCCCGGCTCAGGGTGATCACGGTGCCGGGGTGGGTCGCGCCGGGGAACGGCGCGCCGTCCACCCGGATGAAGTCCCGGGTGGAGGCGACCAGGCCGTACGTTTCGCTGGCGACGATGAACCCCGTCGGGGCCAGGCCCACGTACAGCGATTGCCCGCTGCCTTTGACCGCGAGCAGAACCTGCCCGGCGGCGCTATCCACTTGCGCGGCGATAGCCATTGACCCGGCGAAATCGCTCAGGCAGACCCGGAGCGCCTCACCGGGGTCGCGGCCGCCTGCGAGCTGGCGCGCCAGCAGCGCGGGGATGAGCTTGGCGTCGGTGGAGATCGCGAGTTCCGAGGGCCGGTACTCGGCGCGCTCCAGCAGCGAGAGGTAGTTGTCGATATCACCGTTGAGCACCGCGAGGGCGAGAGGCCCCTCGCCGGGACCCTCGCCGCGGTTATCGACGGGGTGCGCGTTGGCTTCGCTGATCCGCCCGACACTGGCCCAGCGGGTGTGTGAGAGCACGGTGATCGTGGCGGAGGGCCGGGCGAGCAACTCGTGCAGATCAGCGTCCCGGCGGATCGCCCGGCGCAGCGCGCCGACGTTGTCACCGAGTTTTCCGACCACCGCCGCGTGCTTGTAGACGAAACAGGCGCCGGCCGAGGTCGCCACGGCGGAACCGTTGCGCAGTAGCGGGTCCGCCCGGCCCGCCAGGCGGCTGGCGAGCCCGCTGGCCTCGGCGGCATCGAGGTGGACCCAGATCGTGATCCCGGCGGAGTCCCGGCCGCGCACCTCCAGGCGGTCGATCGCGGCGAGGACGATCTCTATCGAGGTGTAGGAGATGGCCGCGCGGAAACCCGGCTCCCCCAGCGCGAGCGCACGGGCCCGCTCGGCTATCTCGATGCGGTCCTGGAGTACCCCATAGAGCCGGTCGGTGAGCTGGCGCAGCAGTTCCTGAACGGCCTCGGCGGACTTGGGAGCCCAGCTGACGGCACAGCTGTCGAGTTTCTGATCAAGCTGGCGGGCCCAATCCCACACCGCGGTGACGGCGGCGCTGATCCTGCGGCGCAGAGCGTCATCCCGCAGCAGCAGCGCGGCCGCAGTCGGGGTGCCGAGTGTGGCCAGGAGCGCCTCGGCCCGCCCGAGCAGTGTGGTCAGCAGCTGCGCCGCATCAACCGGGTCGGCGGCGCACTCGGCCACTGGTACCGGCAGCGAGGGCAGATCCGTCAGTTGTTCAGCGAGTTCCGGAATCAGCGCCACGTCGCCATAGACCGGCAGAGCAGCCACAATGCCACACAACGTCTTCCGCCGCTCCTGTGTGTCTCAGCACCGGATCAGATCGAGCTCACAGCGCGGGATCACATCGCAGAGCGGCCACCCTGTCAAGCAAAAGTATCGTTTCCGCTGGCCAGCAGATCGCGGCGTGGTGGTGCGGGGAGTCCTTCACGAGCTAACCACCAGCGATGTTGTGATCGGCAAACCGGGGTCGGCGGGGATATCCAGCAGGGAGGGTGTGGCGCCCGCCGCGAGCAGGTGCGCGCCGAGCGCGGCGACCATGGCGCCGTTGTCGGTGCACAGCCGCCGCTGGGGCACCCGCAGCCGCAGCCCAGCCAAAGCGCAGCGATCCTGCGCCAGTGCCCGCAGGCGGGAGTTCGCGGCCACCCCGCCGCCGATGAGCAGGGTGTCGATGCCCCGGTCAGTGGCGGCCCGGATCGCCTTGGCGGTGAGCACGTCGACGACCGCTTCCTGGAAGGCGGCCGCGATATCGGGGACCGGCACGGTGACGCCCTGGCGGGTCAGTGTTTCGACGTGCCGGGCGACCGCGGTCTTGAGCCCGGAGAAGGAGAAATCGTAGGGCGCGTCCCCCGGGCCGGTCAGGCCACGGGGGAACCGGACGCTGCCCGGATCGCCGTCCTGGGCGGCGCGGTCGATGAACGGCCCGCCGGGGAAACCCAGCCCCAGCAGCCGCGCGACCTTGTCGAACGCTTCCCCGGCGGCGTCGTCGATGGTGGCGCCCAGTGGGACCAGCGGCTGTGTGAGCGAGGAGACCTCGAGGAGGCTGGAATGCCCGCCGGAGACGAGCAGGGCCAGCGCGGGCGGCAAGGGCCCGTGTTCGAGGGTGTCCACCGCGATGTGCGCGGTGAGGTGGTTCACCCCGTACAACGGGACCTCCCAGGCCGCCGCGTAGGCCTTGGCCGCAGCCACCCCGATCAGCAGCGCGCCGGCCAGTCCCGGGCCGGCGGTCACGGCGATGGCGTCGATGTCGGCGGGCTTGACCCCGGCGGTGCGCAGTGCGCGGCGCACCGCCGGCACCATCGCCTGCAGGTGGGCCCGGGAGGCTACCTCGGGCACCACCCCGCCGAAGCGGGCGTGCTCGGCGACGCTGGAGGCGATCTCGTCGGCGAGCAGGGTGAGCGTGCCATCGGATGAGCACCGCACGACGCCGACGCCGGTCTCGTCGCAGGAGGTCTCGATACCCAGGACGACGCCCGTCATGACGCGGCCCGCCGACGCATCGTGAACGCGTCCGCCCCGCTGGGGCGATAGTAGCGGCGGCGGGTGCCGATCACTTCGAATCCCTCACTGCGATACAGCTCGAGCGCGGAGGTGTTGTCGGTGCGGACCTCCAGGTACACGGTGGCCCCCGCAGCGTGGCCGAGGACCGCGCGCAGTAATGCGCGCCCGATCCCCCGGCGGTGGTGCGCCGGGTCCACCGCGAGGGTGTGGACTTCCGCCTCGGCCCCGGCCCGGGACAGCCCCGCGTAGCCGACCAGCGACGGGCCCTCCCGCGCGGAGAGATAGTGATGACCGGCTGCCAGCGCGTCCAGGAACACATCCTGGCCCCACGGGTCGTCGCCGCTGAACAGCAGCCGTTCCAATTCAGCGCAGCGGGGTGTGTCGGCGGCCGCCATGGGTTCGATCAGGACGCTCATGCCGGTATCACCAGCTTGCGCGGCCCGGGTTCCTCGGCGTCGGGCCGGCGCAGGTACAGCGGGGTGAGCGGGGCCGGTGGCGCGTGCGAGCGCACCCGTGCCGCGGCGAGGGCGGCCAGCGCGGCCGGGTCAGGGTGACGCGGGGGCACGACCGGCGGCCGCGCTGGGCAGGTGAGCCGCTCAGCGGCGCCAGCCACCCGGGCCACGCCCTCCAGCGGCAGCTCATCCGGCCTGCCCACGTGCGGGCCATCGACGCGGACGCAGCCCTTCCCCGGATCACAGTCGTAGCGCGCCCAGTACACCTCGCGGCGGCGGGCGTCGGTGATCACCAGCAGGGGGCTGTCCCCCCCGGCCCGGTGCGCGATCGCGTCCAGGCTGACCACGGGGTACACCGGGATGTCCAGGGCATCGCCGAGCGCGGCGGCGGTGACCATCCCGACCCGCAGCCCGGTGAACGGGCCAGGACCCGCGCCGCACACCACCGCGTCGAGATCACGCATCGGGACCCCGGCGCTGGCCAGCATTCCGCGCACCGAGGGCATCAGCAGCTCAGCGTGGGCCCGGGTGGTCTCGGTGGCGCGCTCGGCCACGACCTGAGGTGCCCCCGCTGGCTCGTGTGCGGGGGCAAGCCGCACCAGCCCGGCGATCATCGCCGAGGTCGCGGTGTCGAGCGCCAGTACGAGCATGCCGACGAGCTTACGGACCGCACATTTCGGGCTCGCGGGCAACCGTGAGTGACCCTGGGCCGGGTATCAGCCGGGCCGGGCCCCGGAGTTCCGCGACGCGGCCCTCACCCTCGCCGCGGTGGATCCTGATCAGCAGGTGTTCCCCGGCCAGCCGCTCGGCCAGGCCCTCCCCCCACTCCACGACGATAGCGGCGGCGAGCAGGTCGGTGTCCAGGTCAAGATCATCGAGCTCGGCGGCGCCGCCGAGGCGGTAGGCGTCGACGTGCACCAGCGGCACTCCCCGGCCGCCGGGCAGGGGGGGATGCTCGCGGGCGATCACGAAGGTCGGGGAGGTGACCGGCCCGCGTACCCCCAGGCCCGAACCGATGCCTCGGGCCAGCACGG
>DASTBN010000039.1:0-6076 GCA_035712045.1 Pseudonocardiaceae bacterium | reverse complement strand
GCCGATCTACTGGTAAGAGGATGAAGGACACCGCTCAGAGGAAGTTCCGCGTCATCGTCGCCAAGCCGGGACTCGACGGGCACGACCGTGGCGCCAAGGTCGTCGCCCGTGCGCTGCGCGACGCGGGGATGGAGGTCGTCTACACCGGTCTGCATCAGACACCGGAGCAGATCGTGGACACGGCCTTGCAGGAGGACGCCGACGCGATCGGGCTCTCGGTGCTTTCCGGTGCCCATATGACGCTCTTCGCCAGGGTCATCGAGCTGCTTGAGAGCAAAGGCGCTGCCGATGTGCTGGTGTTCGGCGGCGGGATCATCCCTCACGAGGACATCCCGGTGCTCGCCGAACTCGGCGTGGCCAAGATCTTCACCCCGGGCGCCAGCACGCGCGAGATCGTCGATTGGGTACGCGGGGCGGTGACCGCCGCGCCGGTGGAGTGATCCCTGGGGGTCCCGGAGGGTGATCGCGGTCACCGGTGCCGGTTGGCCCCCGCAGTGCCGATGCTGGATAGGGTCGGGCGCGTGGATTTGTACGAATACCAGGCGAAGGAACTCTTCGCCGCTCATGGTGTCCCCGTCCTGCCGGGCCGGGTCGTCACAAGCGGCGCGCAAGCGCGGGCCGCCGCCGCCGAGCTGGGTGGTGCTGTCGTCGTCAAGGCGCAGGTGAAGACCGGCGGCCGGGGCAAGGCCGGTGGCGTGCGATTGGCCCAGACCCCCGAGGAAGCGCAGCGCACCGCGGACGCGATTCTGGGCATGGACATCAAGGGTCACACCGTGCACCGGGTGCTGATCACCCCGGCGTGCGACATCGCGGCGGAGTACTACCTCTCGTTCCTGCTCGACCGCACCCACCGCACCTTCCTCGCGATGGCCAGCGTGGCTGGCGGGATGGACATCGAAGAGGTCGCGGCGAGCACACCCGAGGCGCTGGCCAAGATCCCGGTGGACCCGCGCCGGAGTGTGGACGCGGCCACGGCCGCCGAGATCGTCCGCGGGGCCCGGTTCCCGGCGGAGGTCGCGGAGGCAGCCGCTGAGGTCGCGGTGAAGCTGTGGGAGGTTTTCGTCGCCGAGGACGCGACCCTGGTGGAGGTGAACCCGCTCGTCCTCGACACCCACGGGGCGATCATCGCGCTGGACGGGAAGGTGACCCTCGACGAGAACGCCGCCTTCCGCCACCCGGGGCACGCCGAGCTGGCCGACCCGGCGGGACAGGATCCGCTGGAGGCCCGGGCCAAGGCCCGGCACCTCAACTACGTCAAGCTCGACGGGCAGGTTGGCATCATCGGCAACGGCGCTGGCCTGGTGATGTCCACTCTCGACGTGGTCGCCTACGCGGGCCGGGCCCACGGGGGGATGCGGCCGGCGAACTTCCTCGACATCGGCGGCGGCGCGAACGCGCAAGTCATGGCCGACGGGCTGGACATCATTCTCGGTGACCCGGATGTGCATTCGGTGTTCGTCAACGTCTTTGGTGGGATCACCGCCTGCGATCAGGTGGCCACCGGCATCGTGCAAGCGCTGACCATCCTGGGTGACACCGCCGCGAAACCGCTAGTGGTCCGGCTGGATGGCAACAACGTGGCCGAGGGTCGCCGGATCCTGGCTGAGGCGGCCCACCCGCTGGTCACGATGGCCGACACCATGGACGCGGCGGCGGACAAGGCCGCTGAGCTCGCCGCATTGATCTGCGCCAAGGGAGCCTGAGACGGTGGCAATCTACCTGACCAAGGATTCGCGAATCATTGTCCAGGGCATGACCGGGGCGGAGGGCCGCAAGCACACCCAGCGGATGCTGCACGCGGGCAGCCAGATCGTCGGCGGCGTCACCCCGGGCAAAGGCGGCCAGACGGCCGGCTTCGAGGGCACTTCGCTGCCGGTGTTCGGCACCGTGGCCGAGGCGATCACCGCGACCGGCGCCGACGTCAGCGTGGTCTTCGTACCACCCCGCTTCGCCAAAGCCGCGGTCATCGAGGCCATCGACGCCGGGATCGGGCTGATCGTGGTGATCACCGAGGGGATCCCGGTGCATGACGCCGCCGCGTTCTGCGCGCACGCCGGTGCCACGGGCCTGGCGGCCAGCCCGGTGCGGACCCGGATCATCGGCCCGAACTGCCCCGGGGTGATCACTCCCGGGGCGTCGAACGCGGGCATCATCCCCGCCGACATCACCGGCCCAGGCCGGATCGGCCTGGTGTCCAAATCCGGCACGCTGACCTACCAGATGATGTACGAGCTGCGCGGCATCGGTTTCTCCACCTGCGTTGGCATCGGTGGTGACCCTGTGATCGGCACCACTCACATCGACGCCCTGCGTGCCTTCGAAGACGACCCCGACACCGCCGCGATCGTGATGATCGGCGAGATCGGCGGAGACGCCGAGGAACGCGCCGCCGAGTACATCAAAGCCCACATCACCAAACCGGTCGTCGCGTACATCGCCGGTTTCACCGCCCCTGAGGGCAAGACCATGGGCCACGCCGGCGCCATCGTCTCCGGCTCCTCCGGCACCGCCGCCGCCAAGAAAGACGCCCTCGAAGCGGTCGGCGTCCAGGTCGGCACCACCCCCAGCGACACCGCAGAACTGATGCGCCGAGTGATGAAATCCCTGTCCTAAGCCCCGTTCTGTGGATCTTCGTCGGGGGTTGGCCGCAGCGAACGGCCCGGGCTGGCCGGGGGCGCTCCGCTGCGCACTCACCAGGCTGGGGTGGGTGGTCTCGACGTGCACCCTAAATGGAAGCGAGCGCTAAACGAATCTTGTCAGCGTACAACTCGGCTGGATGCTCAGAGTCATAAGGGCGACGAGGCCCCAGCCAGAACCGCAGCCCGTCTTTCTTGCGCCGCGGGATTACGTGCAAATGGAGATGCGGGACGGACTGGCTCACCACGTTGTTGATAAGGATCATCGACCCATCCGCTTCCAAGCCTGCTTCGACCGCGCGCTCAAGCCGTTGTGCTTCCATGAAGAACTCTTGCACCCAGTCCGCTGGCAGATCGCTCAGCAGGAGGACATGGATCTTCGGGATTAGCAGTACGTGCCCGTGGAACAGCGGCCGGTGATCCAAAAACGACATAAGCCGGTCGTTCTCGTGAATCAAGATCACTTTCTCCTCGCCTCGCGATACGGCACAGAAACCGCACTTGGCGTTGCTGGCGGGCCGTTCACTGACTGCCTCGGCATCACCATGATCAAACAGGCTGGCCTGGCTGTTATGCGGGGTCATGAGCACTCCTAAGTTAGCGTCGGAGAGGGACGATGACGCGGTCGTGGCCGTCATAGGTGTTGAGTGGTGAATCCGCGTATTTGAACACCATGGAGGTCCGTCGGTGAAACGCGGCCGTTCGACACCTGAATGTGCCCACACGAGCTGGGGACCAGCAGGGATGGATCCGCATCATCCTTGTCTAGGCAGCCGAGCGCGCAGGACGTCCGGGGCGCCGGCGAACGGCACCTGTGTCTGCTCACCAGATGTCATGTCCCGGACCGTGACGATGTTGGCGGCTTGCTCATCGGGTCCGTAGATGAGCGCGACGCGGGCGTGCTGGTCGTTGGCCCATTTGAGTTGTTTGGCGAGTTTGTTGGACGACCCGAGGTACACACCGGTCCGCAGCCCGTGCGCCCGGAGTCGCTCGGCGAGTCGCATGATGTCCGGCTCGGCTCCGAGCACTGTCAGCGCGACGTCGAGGCCGCTCACCGTCGTGTGCTGGGTGGCTTGGGTTGCGAGGATGCGTTCGATGCCGATGGAGCCGCCGCAGGCGGGCAGGTCGGGTCCGCCGAGCTGGGCGATCAGGCCGTCGTATCGGCCGCCGGAGGCGATCGAGCCGGGATAGCCGGTGGCTTCCACTTCGAAGATGGGGCCGGTGTAATAGTCCAGTCCTCGCACCATCCGGGGTGTGAACACCACCCGGTCCGGGGGTAGGCCAGCGGTCAGGCTGAGTATCTGGTCCACTTCGGTGAGGCCGAGCCGTCCTCGTTCGGTGGCGTCGAGCTGTTTGCGGATCCGATCGATGTCCGGCGCGGTCAGGTCGGCGACCAATCCCTCGGCGGTATCTGTGGCCAGCCCGCTCGCCACCAGCTCGGCCGTCACCACCTCGGGGGTGGTCTTGTCGAGCTTGTCCAGCGAGCCAAGCACCCGAGTACCCAAGGCCGGTGCGATGTTGTATGACTCCAGGAGCCCGTGTAGCGCCTGCCGTGAATTGACCAGGAACCGGAACTGCCCGACGTCCAGCGCCTCCAGGCCCGCGTGCACCGTCCAGATGATCTCGGCGTCGGCGAGCGGGGATACCGAGCCCACTGTGTCGATGTCGCACTGGGCGAATTCGCGGAACCGGCCCTTGGCCGCCCGGTCGGCCCGCCAGACGTTGCCGATCGCGTAGCGCTTGTATGGCGAGGGAAGCTGGCTGCCGTAAGTCCCGACGACGCGGGCCAGAGGCACGGTGTGGTCGTAGCGCAGGGCGAGGTCGGCTTCGCCGCTGGCCTCGTGAACGCCGCGTTTGAGGATCTTGAAGATGAGCGCGGAAGCGTCCTCGCCGAGCTTGCCCGCGAAGACCTCCAGCCGCTCGAACGCCGGAGTCTCCAAGGGCTCGAAACCATGCCGCTCGAACACCTCGCTGACACGGCCGAACGCGGCCCTGCGCCGGCGCACGTCCTCGGCCAGGAAATCGCGGGTGCCTGATGGCGGCTCTGTGGCCTTCATGAACTCATCCTCCGTGGGAGCAGGGGGACACCATTGTCCAACTACTTCGCCGGGGAGGCGCTCATGCCCAGTAGGTCCGCTATGTCAGAGTCAGGGGAGGTCCACCTCATCAGCTGGGGCGGTGTCTGGTTCGATGCGCAGCGTCCACCTCGGTGATGGGAGCTTGGCGACGATGGCGGCTGACAAGCTTCTGAAGACCAACGGCCAGGAGAAGCTCGATCTATCAGGCCGCGGTCTCAGCGCCCTGCCACCCGGGATCACCCAGCTCGCCACTCTCCACACGCTGCACCTCGGTGACAATCAGCTGGCCGCCCTGCCGCCGGAGATCGCCCAGCTCACCAACCTCCGGATGCTGGACCTCGGTGGCAATCAGCTGGCCGCCCTGCCGCCGGAGATCGCCCAGCTCACCGGCCTCGGTTTGCTGTACCTCTCCAGCAATCAGCTGACCACCCTGCCGCCGGAGATCGCCCAGCTCACCGAACTCGTGATCCTGCGCCTCGGTGGCAATCAGCTGACCACCCTGCCGCCGGAGATCGCCCAGCTCACCAAGCTCGTGAAGCTGGATCTCAGCGGCAATCAGCTGACCACCTTGCCGCCGGAGATCGCCCAGCTCACCAAACTCGAGTGGCTGGATCTCCGGGACAATCGGCTGACCACGCTGCCGCCCGGGCTGGTGCCATTGCTGAAGAATGGGCTGCACCTCGACCTCGAGGGCAACCCCTTGCCTGACCCGTTCCCGGAACTCATCAGCCGTGGTTCTGATGCGCTGGCCGCGTATCTGGCCAGCCTGGATGATGTCGTCGAGCAGTTCGAGGCGAAAGTGCTGCTGGTCGGTGAGGGCAACGTGGGGAAGACCTCGCTCGTCGCGTCACTGCTCGGTGACCCATTTGTGGCGAACCGGGAGACAACCCATGGCATCGAGATCCATCCGATGACCCTGCGCCATCCCGATCGGGACGCGGATATGACGATCCGGACGTGGGATTTCGGCGGGCAGGAAGTGTACCGGATCACCCATCAGTTTTTCTTCAGCCGCCGCGCCCTCTATCTCATGGTGTGGAATTCCCGTGAGGGCCAGGAACAGAATGAGGTCGAGGGGTGGCTGCGGCGCATCCGGCTCCGGGTCGGTTCGGAATGCCGGGCCATCGTGGTGGCCACGCACGCCGATGAGCGGGCGCCCGAGCTTGACTTCCCCCAGCTGCGGCGGACCTTGCCGGGAATGCTGGCCGGTCACTGCGCCATCGACAACTCCAGCGGTCACGGTGTCACCGAGCTCCGCGAGATGATCGCCGCCGAAGCCGCCCGCCTGCCGCACATGGGGCAGCTCTATAGCAAGCGCTGGATCTCCGCCCGGGAAGAGGTCGATCATCTCGCGAAATCCGA
>DASTBN010000038.1:0-2465 GCA_035712045.1 Pseudonocardiaceae bacterium | reverse complement strand
ACCCACCCTGGCTGGCTTGCCGCCGGAATCCACGATCATGACGTTCGAGGCGTCGATGGCCGCCTCCTGGGTGACGATCCCGCCACTCTGCGCGCCGCGCTGAGTGCGGCTGATCCGGGTGTGCTTCTTGATCCTGTTGACGCCTTCGACGAGCACCCTCCCGGTGTCGGGGTAGGCCTGGATCACCTTGCCCTTGGCGCCCTTGTCCTTGCCTGCGATCACGACCACCGTGTCGCCTTTGCGTACCTTCATCTACAGCACCTCCGGGGCCAGCGAGATGATCTTCATGAATCGCTTGTCCCGCAGTTCCCGGCCCACCGGGCCGAAGATCCGGGTGCCACGCGGCTCGCCGTCCGGTTTGATCAGCACGGCGGCGTTCTCGTCGAACCGGATGTAAGAACCGTCTGGGCGGCGCTTCTCCTTGGCGGTGCGCACGATCACGGCCTTGACCACATCACCCCGTTTGACACCAGCGCCGGGAATGGCTTCCTTGACGGTCGCCACGATGATGTCCCCGATGCTGGCGTAGCGGCGCGAGCCGCCGCCAAGCACCCGGATGCACAGGATCTCCTTGGCACCCGTGTTGTCGGCGACCCGCAGTCGCGACTCCTGCTGGATCACGTCAACTCCTTGATCACTTGGCCTTCTCGAGGATCTCCACCAGCCGCCAGCGCTTGGTCGCTGAGAGCGGGCGGGTCTCCATCAGCAGCACCCGATCGCCGATGCCCGCGGCGTTGGCCTCGTCATGGGCCTTGACCTTGGTTGTGGAGCGAAGCACCTTGCCATACAGCGAGTGCTTCTTGCGGTCCTCCAGGGCGACCACGACGGTCTTGTCCATCTTGTCCGAGACGACGTAGCCCTCCCGGGTCTTCCTCTGATTCCGCCCGGTCTCACTCATGCCGCACCCTCACTTCCCGCGACGGCGTCCGGGGACACCGACAGGCCCAGCTCACGCTCGTGCATCACGGTGTAGATGCGGGCGATATCCCGGCGGACCATGCGTAGCCGGCGGTTGTTGTCCATCTGCCCGGTCGCCATCTGGAAACGCAGGTTGAACAGCTCCTCTTTGGATTCGCGCAGCCGCAGCAGCAGCTCGTCGTCGCCGAGTTCGCGCAGCTCACTCGCCGTGGTGGAGGCCATCTAGCGCTCCCCTCCCTCGCGAGTCACGATCCGGCACTTCATCGGCAGCTTGTGCATCGCGCGGCGCAGCGCCTCGCGGGCCACCGTCGCGTTGGGATAGGTCATCTCGAACATGACCCGGCCCGGTTTGACGTTGGCTACCCAGTACTCCGGTGAGCCCTTACCGGATCCCATCCGGGTCTCGGCTGGCTTCTTGGTCAGCGGGCGGTCCGGGAAGATGGTGATCCAGACCTTGCCACCACGGCGAATGTGCCGGTTGATCGCGATACGGGCAGACTCGATCTGCCGGTTGGTCACGTAGGCCGGTTCCAGGGCCTGGATGCCGAACTCGCCGAAGCTGACCTCGGTGCCGCCGGAAGCCATCCCCGAGCGGCCCGGTGAATGCTGCTTGCGGTGTTTGGTTCTGCGTGGAACGAGCACGTCTCAGCCCTCCCCGTGCTCTGCGGAATCAGGTGGCGAGACCTCCGGTGCGCCGGATGCCTCCGCCGCTGCGGCGCGGCCGGCCTCGGTAGTGGTTCCGGTCGTCCCGGCAGCTCCGGACCGGCGCCGTGCGGGCCGCTCCCGCCGGGGCGTCCGGGCTGCGGCCGCAGCCGCGGCGTTCGCTGCGTTTTCTATCTCACGCTCGCGCCGCCCGCCGACCACGTCACCCTTGTAGATCCAGACCTTCACGCCGATCCGGCCGAACGTGGTCCGGGCCTCGAACAGGCCGTAATCGATGTCAGCCCGCAGCGTGTGCAGGGGTACCCGGCCCTCCCGGTAGAACTCCGAGCGGGACATCTCGGCACCGCCCAGGCGCCCTGAGCATTGCACCCGGATGCCCTTGACCTGCGGGGAGCGCATCGCCGACTGGATGGCCTTGCGCATCGCGCGCCGGAAGGCGACCCGGTTGGACAGCTGCTCCGCCACGCCCTGGGCGACCAGCTGGGCTTCCGACTCAGGGTTCTTCACCTCGAGGATGTTCAGCTGGACCTGCTTGCCGGACATCTTCTCCAGCTCACTGCGGATCCGGTCCGCCTCGGCCCCGCGCCGCCCGATCACGATGCCCGGACGGGCGGTGTGGATGTCCACCCGCACCCGGTCGCGGGTGCGCTCGATCTCGACCTTGGCGATGCCCGCCCGCTCCATGCCCTTGGACAGCAGCTTGCGGATCGCGACGTCTTCCTTCACGTACTCCGCGTACTGCTTGTCCGCGTACCAGCGGGACTTCCAGTCGGTCGAGATACCGAGCCGGAAGCCATGCGGGTTGATCTTCTGACCCACTAGCGGGCACTCCTTGTCTGGGTTGCCTTGCTGCCGCGAGAGGAGGCCGCGCCGCGACCTTGCCT
>DASTBN010000037.1:0-3147 GCA_035712045.1 Pseudonocardiaceae bacterium | reverse complement strand
TGCTCCTGCCGCATTTTCAGCAGGCCGCCCGCACCGACAGCAAGACGGGCCTGCTCACAGCGGGTTTCTGGCGGGAGGAAGCCGACCGGGAACTGGAACGGGCCCGTCGGCTGTCCGAGCCGCTCGGGGTGCTGATGCTGGATCTGGATCACTTCAAGTCGGTCAACGACCGGATGGGCCATCTCGTCGGCGATCAGCTTCTGCGCGCCGTCGCCGACGAGCTCCGCTCTCAGACCCGGCCTTACGACCTGGTGGGGCGTTTCGGTGGTGAGGAGTTCGTCATCCTGCTGCCCGGAGTGGGCATCGCCCAGATCGAGCACATCGCGGACCGGATCCGGGAGCGGGTCAGCCAACTACGCGTCCTGGTGAACGGCCCACACGATCGCCCGGTCACGGTCGATGGCATCTCGGTGTCGATCGGGGCGGCAGCCCGCCCACACGACGGCGATCACATCGAAACGCTGGTCCTAGCCGCTGACGGCGCCCTGCTCGCCGCCAAGGCAGCTGGCCGCGACCGCGTCCGCCTCGCCACCCGCTAACCCTTTCTCCGCGCAGCCCCTCTCCACAGCCCCGTTATGGGGACATATCGGGCCCCGCAGAGCGTGCTCGACCCCGATATGGGGACATATCGGGATTCCCGTGGCTCGCTTGCCCCGATATGGGGACATATCGGGGCTATAGAGTCGGTGGTGATCCCGATATCTGCATAACGGGGCGGGGGTGTGGGTGTGGGTGGGTCGTCGAGTGGGATTGGGCTCGCGGGGTTAGCGACGGCAGAGTTGCTGGGGCGGGCGTGTGCTGCGCGGGCGGCCAGCGCCGGCACGCGGGTGACCTACTCCCCTAAGGTTTTCCTGCCGTTGACCATGTTGTGCCGGGATCGCTGCGGCTACTGCACCTTCGCCCACGCTCCCCGCGAGCTGGCCTCGCCCTACCTGGAGCTCGACGAAGTGCTCGCCATCGCGTGCCGGGGCGCGGAGCTCGGCTGCCACGAGGCGCTGTTCACCCTGGGCGAGCGCCCGGAACTTCGCTACCCAGAGGCCCGGCGCTGGCTGGCCGATCACGGGTATGACTCGACGGTGGCCTACCTGGTGGCCGCGTGCGCCGCGGTGCTCGAGCGGACCGGGTTGCTGCCACACACGAACGCCGGTGCGTTGCATCGCGATGAGCTCGCGGCGCTGCGCGAGGTGACGGTCAGCCAGGGAATGATGCTCGAATCGCTGCGGCCGGACCTGCCAGCGCATCGGGGCGCCCCGGACAAGCACCCGGATCGGCGGCTGGCCACCCTGCGCGCGGCAGGTGAGCTGGCCATCCCGTTCACGACCGGCATCCTGGTCGGTATCGGTGAGACCGAAACGGACCGGGTGGTGGCGCTCGAGGCGATCACGGCGGCTCACCGCCGCCACGGGCATGTGCAAGAAGTGATCGTGCAGAACTTCCTGCCCAAGACGGGCACCGCGATGCGGCGCTTCCCGCCGTGCCCGCCGCACGAGCACCATCGGGCCATCGCGCTGGCGCGGCTGCTGCTGCCGCCTGAGGTGCACGTTCAGGCCCCGCCGAACCTCACCGACAATCCCGCTGGCGTGCTCGGGGCTGGGATCGACGACTGGGGCGGGATCTCGCCCCTCACAACCGATCACGTCAATCCCGAGCGCCCGTGGCCCACGCTGGAGCGGCTGCGCGCCGTCACCGAGGCCGCGGGTCACACCCTCGCCCCCCGGCTGGCGGTGTACCCCGAGTACGCCGTGCGGCCGCGGCGATGGCTCGCCGAAGGGATGCGCTTCGGCGTGCTGGACCGCTCCGACGCCGAGGGACTCGGCCGCGACGATCCGGGCACGGTGCTTCCCGAGCGCGCCCAGCAGGCGGTCAATGTGGGTGATGGCGCGGAGGTGACGCTGACCGGGCGCCGCTCCACCGCCTGGTATTCTGGCATGGGCGCCACGCCACCGGCGTTACTGCCCGCGCCCGCCCGGGCGACCGGGGCGATCCGTGAGGTACTGGACGGGGTCCGCGCCGGTCACACCCCCGATCTCGATGAGCTCGTGACGCTGCTGCGGGCACGTGGCCCGGAAGTGGCCGCAGTGGCGGCGCTGGCCGATGAGCTCCGCGCGGAAACCGTCGGTGACACGGTCACCTACGTGGTGAACCGCAACATCAACTACACCAATGTGTGCACCTTCCGGTGCCGCTTCTGCGGGTTCTCCAAGGGCAAGCTGTCGCTGAACCTGCGCGGCGCGCCCTACCTGCTGACGATCCCGGAGATCGTGGCACGGGTGCTGGAGGCCCAGCGCCTCGGCGCCACCGAGGTCTGCCTGCAGGGCGGGATCCATCCCAGCTTCGATGGCGAGTACTACCTCAGGGTGTGCCGGGCCATCCACGATGCGGCACCTGGCATCCACATCCACGGCTTCACCGCGCTCGAGGTCACCGAAGGCGCCCGGAGGCTAGGCGAACCACTGGAGGAGTACCTGGCCCGGCTGCGGGAGGCGGGGCTGCGCTCACTGCCCGGCACCGCCGCGGAGATCCTGGATGATGAGGTCCGGGCGGTGCTGTGCCCAGACAAGATCACCACCGAGGAGTGGCTGGAGGCGCACCGGGTGGCCCACTCCGTGGGATTGCGATCCAACGTGACGATGATGTTCGGGGCCATCGAGGCGCCCGTGCACTGGGCGCGGCACCTGTTGCGGGCCCGTGAGCTGCAGGCGCGGACCGGCGGGTTCACCGAGTTCGTCGGGCTGCCCTTTGTGCACATGGCCACCCCGATGTACCTCAAACGGGCCTCCCGGCGGGGACCGACCTGGCGGGAGGTGCTGCTGGTGCACGCCGTGGCCCGGATCGCGCTGCACGGGATGATCGACCACGTGCAGGCGTCCTGGGTGAAACTCGGCGCTAGCGGTGCCCGCCAGCTGCTCCAGGCCGGAGTTGACGATCTTGGGGGCACGCTGATGGATGAGAACATCAGCCGGGCCGCTGGCGCCAGCCATGGCCGGGGCATGGACGAGGACGGTTTCCGGGCGATCGTCGAGCCGCTGGGCCGCACGCTGGCCCAGCGCAGCACCCTTTATGAGTTCCTCACGCCACGTTAGACCCGACGAACTGCCGGAGCTGGGCGAACAGCTCATCGCGGCTGTTCACGTCCAGACGCTGGCG
>DASTBN010000036.1:0-3337 GCA_035712045.1 Pseudonocardiaceae bacterium | reverse complement strand
CACCTTGAAACCAATCATCAGCGAAGCCGCGAGCGACATCACCATTGTGGACACGCCGAATCACATGCCGGTATCCGGCGAACCCGGTCAATATGGCGCTAACCCAGTTAAAGCGATCGACAAAGGACAGCCGGAGACCGCATGGGCCCCGTTAACTTTGTGATCCGCGGGGCTGGGATGATCGCCGGGTTGCTTCCGGGATGAGGAGGTTGGGTGACCGTCGGTGCGCCGTCCTATGAGGGGTTCCGGTTCCCGGCGGGGATCATCAGCCACTGTGTCTGGCTCTGCCACCGCTTCCCGCTGAGCTTGCGCGAGGGGCAGGAGATGATGCTGGCCCGCGGGATCATCCTCAGCCACGAGACGGTCCGGCAGTGGTGCGCGAAGTTCGGCCAGACCTACGCCAAGGTGCTGGTCACCGGCAAACTGGCCAGCTACGGTGCTGCCCGGCGCCGGGTGCCGCGCTCGGCCGGGCACCGCCAGTCCGGGTATCTGAACAACCGCGCCGGGAACTCCTGCCAGCCCACCCGGGCCCGCGAACGAGCCATGACACGCTTCACCTCACCCCCGGCACGCCCAGCGGTTCCTAACCACCTGGAACCAGATCACCGGCACGGCCACGGCGGCCTGACACGGGGTCTGGGGACCGGCCCGACCGATCAACCATGCCCATAACACCGGACAGACCCACCAAGTTGACAGTGCCGTCCCAACGGCCCGACGCCGCCGATCCGGTGGGACAACGTCGATGACGATGGTGCATCCGGGCAGAGGTTCTCGTTCCGGTATCGCGACTAGTGCCCCAATGGCGCTCGCCGCTGCGGCGATCGTTAAATGAGATCAGCGGCTTCGGCGCGACAGCGTCAGCTGCGGAACGGCATCGGGAAGCGGTTTATGCGATGGGCTCGATGTCGTCGTGCCGGGCGACCAGGGCAGCGATCAGGGTGGTGATCGGGACGGCGGCGACCAGGCCGATGCTTCCGACCAGAGTGCGCACCACTTCCTGGGCGATGTCCTGGGTGGTGACCATGGTGCCGAAACCTTGCCCGGACAGCGAGAAGATGAGCAGTACTGGCAGCGCGGCACCGGTATAGGCCAGCGCCAGGGTGTTCACCGCTGAGGAAATGTGATCCCGGCCTATCCGCAAGGCGGCGGTGTAGAGCGCCCGGACCCCGAGTTCTGAGTTGGCCCGGCGCAACTCCCAGACCGCGCTGGTCTGGGTGACCGTGACGTCGTCGAGCACGCCGAGAGCTCCGATGATCATCCCCGCCAGCAGCAGTCCCCGGGCGTCGATTCCGTGGCCCAGGACTCCGATGAGCCTGGCGGTGTCGTCATCCAGGCCGGTCAGCCGCGTGGCCGCGGAGAACGCGGTACCCAGCACGCCGATCAGCCCGAGGCTCACCACCGTGCCCAGCACCGCGCTGGAGGTCTGCGCGGAGATTCCATGGGTGAGGTACAGCACGCCGAACATGATCACGCTGGCGGCCAGCACGCCGACTATCACTGGGTTCGCGCCGGTCAGGATCGCCGGGAACAGGTACACCGCCAGCACCAGGAAGCTGAAGCCGAGAGCGGCCAGTGAGGCCAGCCCGCGCCAGCGGCCGAGCAAGAGTACGGCTGCGGCGAACAGCGCGGTCAGCCACAGCATCGAGGTGCCCCGCTGGAAGTCCTGGATCTGGTACGACTCCGCGGCGGAGGGATTGCCGCCGGCATACGCCAGCACGATCTGGTCGTCGGCGGTGAAATGCGGTGTGCTCGGCTCGTCGGGGAGCACCTGCTGGATCGTGACGCCAGGTGAGTCGCCGGTGGTGAGCCGCACAGTGAGCGAGATGCACCTCTTGCCCGGTCCGGCACCGTTGCCGCTGGTGCACGGGGCGGGCGTCGCGGCGAGCACCTGGCCATCCACCGGCCGCTGTCCGAACCCGACGTCGACAGTGCTCCGGGGAACCGCACCCGGCCAGGTCAGCCCCAACCCAATGAGGGTCGCGAGCGCGACCGGCGCCAGTACGGCGGCCAGCAGCATGCGCACCCGGTGCGATGCCGGTCGCGCTGGCCCATGGCCATGACCGTGGCCATGACCCGGGACTCGGGGCATCGTCTCATCGGTCCCGCGAAAGCGATGCCGTCCGGTCTTGTCGTCCAGTGCGCTCATCGGTGGGTGATGCTTCCTGGCAGGTCGAACGTCTGTTCGATATGATGGGCCGATGCGATGGGACAATCTGACGCTGTCCGGCACCTCTGCCCAGGATGCGCTGTTCGGGGCGGGCGAGGTCATCACGCGCACCTTCGATACCCCGGAGTTCCGCGGGATGACCTTCTACGAGGTGCGGGCCCGTTCGGTCCTCAACAAGGTACCCGGTAGCTCCAGGATGCCGTTCGCGTGGACCGTCAACCCCTACCGGGGCTGCGGCCACGCGTGCAGGTACTGCCTCCAAGGTGAGACGCCGATCCTCATGGCTAACGGGAGAACCAGGCGGCTGATGGACTTGCGCGTCGGCGACGCGATCTACGGCACGGTTCGGGATGGCGGCTACCGGCGTTACGCCCTCACCGAGGTGCTGGCTCACTGGCGGACTATCAAACCTGCCTACCGCGTCACGCTTGAGGACGGGACGGAGCTCGTTGCCAGTGGTGATCACCGCTTCCTCACCGAGCGGGGCTGGAAGCACGTGACAGGCCGGATGAACGGCGCTGCTCGCCGCCCGTATCTGACCACCGGCAATGAGCTCAGCGGGACCGGTAAATTTGCCGCACCGCCGAAAGATTCGGCTGACTATCGCCGGGGTTATCTATGTGGCATCGTCCGGGGGGACGCTCATCTCGGTACGTACTCCTATTCACATCGGCGTAGGGCGGACCGTAACCATCGCTTCCGTCTCGCTCTCATCGATCTTGAGGCGCAGGAGAGGGCTCGCCGTTACCTTACCGACAGCGGTGTGCAAACCTGCGAGTTCGAGGCAATCAACGACATCATCCGATGGCCCGACTATCCTGATGATGACTGGAGTAAAGGATTCTTGGCTGGGATCTTTGATGCCGGGGGAAGCTGCTCCGGCGGTATTCTCCGGATTGCCAGTACTGACACGGAGATTATCAAGTCGGTGACCTCATGCTTGGCCCGCCTTGGGTTCACCTTCGCCGTCGAACGCTCTGCCCGGCCCAGCGGTCTCCAATGCGTGCGGTTACTAGGCGGGATGTGTGAGCGGCTCCGCTTCTTTCATACGGTCGACCCAGCGATCAGCCGGAAGCGGTCGATCGCCGGGATGGCGATCAAGAACAGGGCTCGCCTGAAGGTGGTCTCGGTGGAAGAACTCGGCATAGAGCTGCCGATGTACGACAT
>DASTBN010000035.1:0-6906 GCA_035712045.1 Pseudonocardiaceae bacterium | reverse complement strand
GATGTTCGTGTACGGATTCTGTAACGAGCATCGTGACCGCATCATTCTCGCCGTAGCCGTTGACGTCGCGCTTGTCCAGTGGAAACTTAGTCACGGCGAACTGGCCTATAAGCGCGAGAACCGCCTCGACCAGACGTTTATCGGACTGCAATACAGTGCACTGCGAGACCTCGGTGCGGTTTTATTTGTGCACGACACTCGCGCCGAGGGGGGGAAAGCGTGTGGACGTGATCTTGGAGCCCGGCGCTACATCCACGGCGAGTACGGCATTCGGGTGGTTGTAAGCGTAGAGGCTTATGAATTATGGAATGCGGAGTAAAATGAGATTAGTGGCCGGAAGGTCACTAATCGGCTCGCTCCGGTGATCGGCAGTGAAACACCGAAAGGCTCGGGCTATCTGCCCCGGGCGCGTCGGGACACGGATCAGAACGCGAGATATTTTCATTCTTTACCGCCCCGCTTTAGGCGGGGAACCGTTTAGTTTCTTCAATGCACGTCACGGTGGCGCACCGTTGGATCGCGGGGCAGCCAGCGCAGCACGCAGCGGCGCGGGTGATGCGGGCGCGTTCCTGCTCATGGTGTTCGGGACCACGGCCCGGGCCGAGAATTCGCATCAACCGACCCGGGCGCGGAACGAGCGATGAAGAAGTTCAGCTCAGCCCGGCACGCCCAGCGGTTCTTATCCGCCTTCAGCGGCATCTCCCCCCACTTCCGGCCCGGCCGCCACCGGCTCTCCGCCCAGGAGTACCGCCGCGAGATGGACACCCGATTCACCACCTGGAACCAGATCACCGGCACGGCCACGGCGGCCTGACACGGGTCGTGGGGACCGGCCCAACCGATCACACCATGCTCATAACACCGGACAGGCCCAACAAGTTGACGATGCCCTTTTGACGCTGCACACCGAGGAGAACATCCCAGGCGGTGATCACCCGTGTCCGGCGGCCAAAGGGGACGCCAGTAGCCTTGGTGGTGCCTCCTCACCGAGGTACACCGCCCCGGGGCGACGGCTCCGGGGCATCGGTGGGGGGCCGTGAGGAGTGGTTCTTTAGTGGACGCTGAGGAAGTGTCGCCGGATGACGCGCGGTCTGAGGAAGCGTCGTCGATCGGTGCGCGCGCCAAGTTCATCCGGCTGCGCCGCGGGCTGAGCCTGGAAGTGGTCGGCGGGCTCGCCGGGATCACCGCGCAGTACCTGTCGATGCTGGAACGGGGAAAGCGGGGATTCAACCGGCGCGGTCTGATCGAGGACATCGCCATCGCGCTGGGGTGCTCGGTGACGGATCTGACCGGGCAGCCCTACCTGGCGCCGGATCGGGCAACCCTGGAGGGCCGGGCCGCGCTGCCGGGGATCAGTCTGGCGCTCAACGACTACGGGCCCGATGAGGTGCCCGATCTCACTCCACGACCCCTTAATGAGCTGCTGGCCTGGGCCGAGCGCGCCAACGAGCATCGTGACCACGGTCATTTCTCGCTAGCCGGGCGGGATTTGGGCACGCTGCTCGCTGAGCTGCAGGCCCACGCGCTGACCGCGGGATCAGCCGACCAACCCCGCGCCTTCAGAGCGCTTGTGCTGGCATGCATCGTGGCAGGCGCCGTCGCGAACAGGATCGCGGGCAACATCGACCTGTCGGTCACGGCGGCCAGACGGGGATACGACATGGCGTGCCGCCACGGCGATCCCGCGCTGATTGGCTTTGCCCGGTGGTACTGGGCATCGCAACTGATCTGGATGACCGCGCGGGGCCGCGCGTCGCGGGTACTCACTACCGGCATCAACGAGCTCGGAGGATCCGCCCGGCTGCGTGGTGAGGACACGTTGCCAGGCGAGATGCTCGGCCTTCTGCATTTGTCGGCGGCGCAGTGCGCGGCGCGGGACAAGCGGCACGACGACGCGCGGGTGCACCTGGGCGAAGCCACCTCGATCGCCGCGCGGATCGGGGAACAGAACGGGCTGGGCATGCACTTCGGTCCCAGCAACGTCACGGTGTGGCGGCTGGGAATCGGGGTGGAGCTCGGGGAGGGCGGCCGGGCTTATGAGGAGATCACCCGCATCCCGCTGGACGTGGCCACGCTGGGCAGCGAGGAGAGATCCTCAGCGCTGCATTTCGATCTGGCCCGGGCGCTGGTGCAGGACGGAGCACGCCGCGACATCGCAGCGATCCGGCACCTGGACACCGCCGACCGCCTGAGTTCGACCCGGCTACGCAACGACCCGATCGCCCGGAACCTGCTGGAACTCCTGGACCGGCGGGCCAAGTACCGGACGTGGGAGCTGGACTCGCTGTGTAACCGCTTCGGCATCAGGAGGGCTAGGACTTAGAGCGCGTTTTTGAACTTGATTTATCAGCCGCCGGTGCGGGCCAGGCGGCGGGACATAGTCATGATCATGGTGATGTAGACGATGGCTTCGTGGTGTTCGGGCAGCGTCTCATAGTCGCGGACACAGCGGCGATACTTGGTGATCCAGCCGAAGGTGCGCTCAACGACCCAGCGGCGGGGCAACACGGTGAAGCCGGTGAGGTCATCGGTGCGCTTGACGATCTCGACGGTCAGGGACAGGGCCTTCTTCGCCCAGACCAGCAGGCGTCCGGTGTAGCCGCCATCGGCCCATACTAGGCTGATCGTGCTAAACCGGGCCCGCAGCGTGGCCAGCAGCCGGTGCGCGCCGTCGCGGTCCTGGATCCCGGCCATGGTGACTACGAGAGCCAGCAGCAACCCTCCGGTATCGACCGCGATGTGGCGTTTGCGGCCGTTGACTTTCTTGCCCGCGTCGTAACCGCGACTGGGGCCGGGCACCGTGCCGGCACCCTTCACCGACTGGGAGTCGATGATCGCGGCACTCGGAGCCGGATCACGACCCTCGTACACGCGCAGCAGATCACGTAGCGCGTCGTGGATACGCTGCCAGGAACCATCGCGGGCCCAGCGGCGGAAAGCCCCGTAAACAGTCTGATACGGCGGGAACTCCTGCGGCAGCGCCGCCCAGGCGATACCACCCCGGACCAGGTAAAAGATCGCGTCCAGGACCCGGCGCCGGGGATGCTTCCCCGGGCGTCCGCCCGGGCCCCGGGTATTACCCGGTGGGGCCAGCAGCGGCTCCAGCACCGCCCACTGCGCGTCGGTGATCGACGATGACGGATACACCGGGCACCGAGCCGGCGCCGAGGTCTGATCATGGACCGGGCATGACACACACCCGCAAGCAGGCGAGAATGACACACGAACTCCTGGTAGGACGGCTGGCGTCGACAACCACCGCACCTACCAGGAGTTCTCTTCAAGATCGGCCAAGACACGCCGCAGCTAACCCAACCCGTGACCTGCGCTCCCAGACCACGAGTTTCGAGACGCGCTCTTAAACACTTTGTTGAAGCCGGGCGTGATCTAGGCCGCAGTCTCTGGCGGGTGACGAAGACCACTACAACTTCTGAGAAGTCGCTGGCCTGGTACTTGCGGTCCCTGGCCGATCACGACACCCATCGTGGGTGGATTGGCACCGATGGCAGCGTGCTCGCGCTGTGCGGCGCGGAGTTCATCCCGAAGCCCACGGTGCGGGTGGTGGGTGAGCCGCCGGGGCGGCTGGCCGACGGGCCCCCCGAGCTGGCGCTGCCCCCGCTCCCGGAGCAGGTCTGCCCGGACTGCGAGCGTGAGGGGAAGGGCCGGTGACGGCGGGCAGGCACCGCGCCGTAGCGCAGCGGTCCCGCTGGCGCCGGTCATCGGTTCCGGCCGTGGTTCCGGCGCGGCGCTTACCGGGTATTGATCTGGTGGATGTGGTGAGCAAGCTCGCGCACAAGGTGAGCCCGGATGAGC
This sequence comes from Pseudonocardiaceae bacterium, assembly GCA_035712045.1. Classification (GTDB taxonomy): domain Bacteria; phylum Actinomycetota; class Actinomycetes; order Mycobacteriales; family Pseudonocardiaceae. Next base: position 3,093 of record DASTBN010000035.1, on the reverse strand, counting down.
TGCTGGCGGGCCGGGCGCGCGGTGACTACCTGGGTTTCTGCGGAGAGCGGTTCCGCGCGGCGAGCATGGTCGAGCCGGGTCGCGGCCCCTGCCAGCGTTGCCGTGAGCGGCTGGGGTGCGGGTGGGGTGGGGGTGCCTGGTGAGCGACTACGCCGACAAGTCCCATCGGTTCGCCCTGACCGGGCAGGACCCCGAGGGCCGCGATCGCACCATCATCCTGTGGCGGGAGACCGACCTGGTGGATGGCGGGGTGGTGAAGCGGGTGGTGCTCACCCTGGACGCCACGATGGACAGCGCGACCGTGCTCACGCTGGCGGAGGCCCGTGAGGTGGGGCAGGCGATCCTGGCGGCCGCGCGATGAGCGCCCCCGGCCCGTCCGTCGCGGCCGATCCCGGCGACAGGGAGTCATGCCCGTATTGCGCGGAGTGCGGCACCCAGTGGTGAATCACGGTCGTCGGCCCCCATGTGCGGCGGCCGTTCCTGGACCAGCTCATCGAGGACCTGGCGGCCCTGGAGGTGCTGAGGGACGTGCTCGCGCTCAAAGAGCAAGCGGACACCCTCACCGACGGGCGGCTACTGGCCCGGCTGATCGGCTGCCTGGCACGGCTGGACCAGATCTGCCGCCGCAGCGCGGCGCCCGGGTTCCCGGCGAGGTACCAGCCGGACAACGAAATCCCCAGTACCCCGCCGGTTCCACCGCACACCCCCGAACACGCCAGCCTCGCGGGAAAGGCAGCCGGAGATGAGTGAGTCCCCCGAACCCACGGGCAGTCCCTGGATCGACGCCTATCTGACGTTCCGGCGGGCCTGGATCGAGGGCGCGGATGAGGCCGAGCTGACCGAGCTGGCGCGGGAGTGCCGCCGGGGCCTGCCCAGCCCGGCGCCCCCGGTCCCGGCCGCGCTGTTCATTCACCACGACATCCTGATCACCAGCCAGCGCACCACGCTACCCCGCCAGCTGGTCACGGCGCTGTGGGTGCCCGAGAGCGCTCGCGGGGCACGATGAGCGCGCCCGCCAGACCTGACCGCGACCCGTGGCGGGATACGGACGGTACCCCGATCCCGATGGGCGCCCGAGTCGGGCGGGCCGGGTGGATCAAGATTGAAAACGTCAGGAATGGGGCAGCTGCTTATCACCGACGAATATCAACTCGGAGATCGTCACGAAGACCTCCTCCGGCCTGGGCAGAAATTTGATCGTCGCCAGGTCCTGCTTCTGCCCGGCCGCCTCCACCCGGAGCGTGCCGTAACCAAGCACCTGCCCGGCCACCGGTCGCATTAAGCTCAGGTCGGTCAACTTCACGAGCGGCATCAGGTAGATCTTTCTCGTGGTTACACCGCTGATGATCATGAACTGCTTGTCAGTGACGACGACGACAAGCATCCACCAGTTCAGTACCTTCCAGGCCAAGCGCAGCACCGCTACGACCACGATAGACCAGAAGAGCAACGATTGCAGCAGCCAGAGATCGTTCCCCACACGATTGACTATTTGGGACAGCAAGAATGCTGCAATCACGATCCCGAGGGTCTCCGCTAATACCGACAGCAGGCAGGCCCAGTGGCGCCGCGCCCGGAGCTTAAGGAGTTGGCCCCCAGGAGCCGTCCCCCAACCCTGTTGGAAACGATAGGCGACAGCACTAAGGAAAAACCAGCACGCAGTGGGTAACTTGAACAGCCTGGGCAGGCCCTCAAGAATGCCAATCAACTCTTCTCTTCGCACCTCGGCACGCTGAGGGTTGTCGGCGTAACGGACACGGACCGACCATTGCATCAACTTGTCAGCCAGCCAGGGGGTAGTCTGAACTAACTCCATCACGAGCGCAGTAATGACAGCGGAGAGGATGACGCCCCCTAAGGTGATGCTCACCGAGCACCTCCCGCAAGGAAACCGCCCAGCCATCCGATAAGAGTCAGGCCAGGCTCTGTGGATCGCGCTGGGCGGCGCTGCTCGGCAGGGCGGCGCGCGGCGACCAGGCGAAAAGCTGAAACTGCGCCGGTAGGAGTGAGTCGGTAGAAACGTCGCCGTGGTTTGTTCGGCCGTGGGTGGTGATCCTCCCAGCGACCAGTGATCCAGTCGGCGTCCTCCAGGCGGTCGAGGACCCCGTACACAGTCGGCCCGGAGCGTGCCGCAGCCTTCATGATCGCCCAGCCGTGAAGCTCCTGTCGATCGTTGTCGAACGCCTCCAGGAGCACTTCCAAGACGTCTAGCAGTGGGTTGGTCACCCGAACTGGCCCATCCATAACCTTATCTTACCTGAGTCAAAGTACGGAGGTGAGAGTATCGCGTGATGTCATGAGGACTCTGCCAGCGCCGCTGGTAAGTTGCCTAGCCTGCGCGCGCGTTCATGCCGGTGGTCCTCCGGGTGCACTGCACTGACGGGACTGGGTGCCCGTGGACTCGATCTGGGTGTGGGGCAGCAGCACCACGCGCGTGCGGGCGGCCGGTGCGCAGTCACCGGTGGCCTGCGCCGATCTTGATGAGCACAAGGGCAGCGCGGCCGCCCAGGGGTGTCCTTGTGGCCCGTCGATCAGAACCGGGGACTGTGCGCCCAGACCGGTGAGCCTGTGAATCTGGTCCGCTGGCGCCAGCAGCAGTCGCGCGCCCGACTCGGCGGCGACCGCCAGCAGGTCGTGGGCGAACAGCGACGGACTGACCGGTAGCGGCACCGCTCCGTGCTCGATGATGCCCGCGAAGGCCCCGGCGAAACCGGGACCGTCCGGCAGCGTGATGAGCACCCGTTCCCCGGGGCGGATGCCGAGTTCAGCCAGCGCGGCGGTAACCGCGGCCGTTTTTTCGGCCGATCTGGAATTACTCATGGAATTTTAGTCACCAGGGTTCGCGGGCGGTTTTTCCGCCCGTGTGACTGGTGTATCTCCTTTTTGGGGTTCTGGGGCTGAGGGGTAGCTGGTTTGTCAGGGTGTCTGTCAACCAGGCCGCGAGAACGTTACTAGTTTTCCGCCGCATACGCATATGCGAGTAGCCGACTGGGGGATGCTGACGGGCGGGGAGCCATGGAAGATCTCCCGTGTGGCATCCAGGGGCGACAACGCTAGTCACCCAGGGACGGGACGCTCCCGCTCCTGGGCGCC
>DASTBN010000034.1:0-3152 GCA_035712045.1 Pseudonocardiaceae bacterium | reverse complement strand
ACTTCGCCAATCCGCCTCACGCGCAGCTGTACCCCACGTTAGCGGCACCTGGCGGCGACGGCGCGGTGATCGCCATTGCGGTCCGGAACACCTGTCCCGGAGGATGGCGTGATGGCGCGGGCGGCGAGGAGCACGAAGGAGTTCGGCGACAAGGGCTTCCTGCGGCGGCTGACGCTGGCCACGGCCTGGGGTGAGGGCCTGGACGGGTACGACCTCGGGGTGCTCAGCGTGGCGCTGGTGCCGCTGTCGAAGGAGCTGGGGATCTCGCCGATGTGGGCTGGCCTGATCGGGGCGTCCTCGCTGATCGGCATCTTCTTCGGCGCGCCGATCGGTGGTTTCCTCACCGACCGGTTCGGCCGCAAGCAGCTGTTCCTGATCGACATCTGCCTGTTCGTCGTCCTCGGCGTGCTGCAGGCGTTCGTCACGCAGGCCTGGCAGCTGTTCGTGGTGCGGCTGGCGCTGGGGATCGCCATCGGGGCCGAGTACTCCATCGGCTCATCCATGCTCTCGGAGTTCGTGCCGGCGCACGGGCGCGGCCGGCGGGTGTCCTACATGCTGGTGTTCTGGTACGGCGGCTATCTGGCCTCGGTGGTGGTCGCCTACGGCCTGCTGGAGGGCCTGGGCTGGAACTGGCGATGGACGCTGGCCACCAGCGCGATCCCGGCGCTGGTCGTGCTGGGGCTACGCATCGGGCTGCCCGAATCGCCACGCTGGCTGATGCTGCACGGGCGCACTGAGCAGGCCCGCGCGATCATCGACCGCTACCTGGGCGGTGAGAAGCACATGGCCGAGGCCGACTACGACTCCGACACCCGCAACGAGGCCGGCTGGCGCCAGCTGTTCGCCCGGGGGATGCGCTCGCGCACCTTTTTCGTCTGCACCTTCTACGTCTGCGTGGTCACACCCTACTTCGCGTTCTTCACGTTCGCGCCGATGGTGTTCGCGTCGCTGAAGCTCAACGCGATGACCGGCACGATCGTCTCTAACGGGATCGCGTTCATCGGGTCGATCGTCGGCATGCTGACCATCGAGCTGATCGGCCGCCGCAAGCAGCTGATCGGCCCCTTCTGGGTGATGACGGTGGCGTTGCTGGTACTCGGGCTATGGGCAAGCGGGCCGCGGATAGCGCTGATCGGCGCCTTCGCGGTCTTCGCGTTCTGCAACGCCCTGGCCGGCAACCTCGCCGCCGTGTACCCGAATGAGGTGTTCCCGACTGATATTCGGGCTACCGGGTCGGGCATCGCCACGGCGTTCAGCCGGGTCGGGGCCGCAGTGGGCACTTACCTGCTGCCGGTCGGGATCGAGGCCATCGGCACGCCATGGTGCATGGTGATCGGGGCGGCGATGTGCGTGATCGGCGCAGTGGTGTCCCACGCGCTCGCCCCGGAGACCACCGGCAAGTCACTGAGCCACATCGGGCTGGTCGCCCCGCTCTCGCCGCGGATCGCCCCCGCTTAACGCCCGGCTCCTAACGCCCAGCTCTCCTAACGCCCAGCATCTCCTAACGCTCAGCTCCGGCGCAGGCGGGCCGCCCGTACCCCCGCGTGGCCCGGTGACGGGGGCCGGATCGTCATCGGGCGCTGCAGGGCGCGGGGAATCCGCAGGCTCGCTGGCGCCGGGAACGTGGTGGTGGGGGCGTCCGGATGAGCGGGATGCACCAGGTTGAGCAACGCCCGCAGGGTGTCCTGCGGCGGGCCCTCGTATGCCCAGACCACGACCTCGGGGGCGAAGATGTCCGCTGCGGGGTGTCTCCGCATTCTCGCCGCGATGATCCGGTCGAAGTCCTGGATCGTCAGCACGTCGACGTACTGGCTCCACTCGTAGCAGGCCACCAGGGCGTAAGGTGTCGCGATGGGCCCGCAGCAATACAGCGTGAACCCGTCGCCACTCACCTCTGCGAGCAGGTCCTCCACGACAGTGGACAGGCCAGCCCGCTCGCTGTGATGAGGTTCCGGCAGGAGCCGCCTCATTCGCTGCTCCCTGCTGGGCAGGGGTGGTCCTCCCCGAGGGGCGAGACTCTGTCCGGCATCGCACGCATTACAGGAGTTTTTATAATCGCGGGCGGTACTATTGCCAAGCTCAGGATGGACAAGGTTTGTGCTCGTTTTGGCCACGGCGGGCGCGAGGATGGATCATCAACTGGGTGGATGCGGGTGGCGTGGGCAGGTATTTTGGACATTACGCGGACACCGTGTTCGTCCGGGTGGCTTGTCCGGAGCTGTGTGATCATTCACGGGGAGGGCGATGGCGAGGGCAGCTGCTCCGACGCCACCGGGCCCGGTCGGCGACTTCGCGCGGTACCTGCGGGACTTGCTGATCCAGGCGGGCAAGCCGGACTACTCGCAGATGTGCCGGGCCACGAGTTACGGGCGTTCAGCGCTGTACGCGGCCTTCGCCGGCAAGAGGCTGCCAGCGTGGGAGCTCACCGCGAAGCTGGTCCGCTTCCTCGAGGGGGACGTGGATGAGGCCCGCGAGCGCTGGGCCGCCGCGAAGAAAACGCAGGGCGAGCCGGCGCCTGGGGGTGAGCTGGCTCACGAACCGGTGACGCGTCACCAGGTTCCCGCCGCGCCGGCGTACCAGCCCGGCCCGGTTCCCCTGCCGATTCCCCGGCAGCTCCCCATGGACGTGCCGCATTTCACCGCCCGGCGGGGTGAGCTCAGCACGCTCGACTCCTACCTGGAGCAAGCCGGGCACGGAATGCCGAGCACAGTGGTGATCTCGGCGAGGGACGGCACCGCAGGGGTGGGCAAGACCGCGCTGGCGGTGCACTGGGCGCATCGCGTGCGGGATAAGTTCCCGGACGGGCAGTTGCACATCAACCTGCGCGGTTATGACCCCGGGCCGGCGGTCCGCCCGGAGGAAGCCCTGAACGGATTCCTGCGGGCGCTGAACGTCGCTCCCGGGCAGGTGCCCGCCGAGGTGGAGGCGCAAGCGGCGCTCTACCGGTCGCTGCTGGTGGGCCGGCGCATGCTCATCGTGTTAGACAACGCCGCCACCCCCGCGCAGGTCAGGCCGCTGCTGCCGGGCTCGCCCGGCTGCCAGGTGCTGGTCACTAGCCGCAGCAACCTCTCCGGGCTGGTCATCCGTGAGGGGGCACGGCGGATCACCCTGGACGCGCTGGCCCCGGACGAAGCCCTCACGTTGCTGCGCGA
>DASTBN010000033.1:0-5046 GCA_035712045.1 Pseudonocardiaceae bacterium | reverse complement strand
GATCGACCTGCACGCGGTGGCCGTTGGGCTGCGAAACCTTGTGGGAACTACGCATCTTCCTGGCACGATATGGGATTACCGGGATGACTACCAATTGTGGGACTTCGAGAACCACATGTTCGGCGTTCTTGGGCCATCGTCCGAAGCTGGCTATGTCTCCTTTATTCCAGACTCCTGTGGCACGGTGATCGTCAAGAGAAAATGGTTCAGCCATGACGCATTTCGTCGCCGCGAAGCCCGCTGGCGGGGAGTGCGGATGCCTATAAACGCCGACGGTTTTGAAAGTTATGTCCGGTCGCACGTCAGTGGTGACTACCGCTTCCTTGGATCGTTTCGGCGGACTCGGTTCGACAGCACCTGTGAGTTCACCCGGACGGGCAACGTCTACGGCTTAATTGTCGATTGGTGCCGCTCGCTGGATCGCCTTGAGGCCCCGCACCTCTATCAAGTTGAGGTTGAGTACCTGCACAGCCGGACGCTCGACATGACCGCTAGTGACGCTGTGGTGACCGAGTTAACGACCATGAGAAATGCGACTCAAGCGTACCTTGACCGTGTTGGAATCGGCCACCGTCCTGGCGAGTCGAAACTCTCCTACATGCGGTCCCTGATGCCTGCGGGGAAACAGTGACCTCACGAGGGATCGTTACCGTCGGGGTGCGCATTGCTAACGACGCGCAAAAAGGTTTCGCGGTCGTCGCAACGCGGCAGTTCTCATCTGCGGACGTGGTCGTTATCGGTCGGCCGACCCGAGTCGTGCCCTGTAGAACAACTCATTCGTTCCAGGTCGGCTGGGAAACGCACGTCGATCTGGACGAGCCTGCTCGCTTGGTTAACCACTCATGCGACCCGAACATGGGTATCCAGGACAACGGCTACGGTGGGTTCGACTTCATCGCCCTCCGTGATGTCGCCCCAAATGAGGAAATCACCTGGGATTACGAGACCAGTGAGTACCTCAGCGTCGCGGTTCCTCGCTGTCTGTGCGGAACGGCGAACTGTCGCAAGGTGATTCGTGGATTTCGGGAGCGTCGTAATGATCCACATTGGCATCCAGTCTACGTCGCCAACTACCTTAACTGCCTTCGCGAGGATGCCGCAGCCCATGCTCCCGCAGCGATCCCTCGGATCACGAGCACTAGTGTGGCCAGCGGGCCAGTCACCGAGCGGTGCCACGGCGATGCCGACCGCCAGTAGAAGCGGATCGCTCCGCGATGGTGGTGGTAAATTGATCGCAGGCGTCGGCGGCGCGATGAACGGCCGCCAACATGCTGGACAATCGCACTCGGTTCGAGCATTGTTCGCCAACCGAGCTTGCGCAGCCGGAAGCATAGATCCATGTCCTCGACATACATAAAATAACGCTCGTCAAAGCCGCCGGTGTCCTCCCATGCCTGGCGTGGCAACAGCATGCAACAACCCGACACCCAGTCCACCTCAATCGCGACCGTGCTGGCGCTATTGCTGGTATGGTAGCGCCTTGTGCCGGGATTATTCGGCCACACGGAGCCCAGCAGCCCATGAACCGCAGCCGTAAGATCCCAGGAAACGAACGGGCACTCGGATAGATATTACCCGCCATATCGGTCGTTTGCGGGCCAACACAGCCGATACGGTTGCCGCGTTCAATCCTGTCAATCATCGTCCGCAAGCCACCCGGCGGGAGACGAGCGTCCGGATTGATGATAAGGACCCAGGGTGAGCGGCCCCCTCGAAGTCCCTGATTCACCGCAGTGGCGAAACCCCGGTTGCTGGAATTGGCGAGGACACGAGCGCCGTGGTCGTGGGCTATGGCCACACTGTTGTCGACTGAGCAGTTGTCGACCACCGTCATGGCGACCTCGACGCCGTGCTGATCAGTCACCGAGCTGAGACAGTCCGGCAGATCCTCGGCGCTGTTGTAAGAGACGACAACGCAGTCCACCGCTGCGGGCGCAGTCACCCGGGTGAGGCTACGGACTGTCAGCGGGTCCTCACCCGGTGGGTATGCCTTCACAGGAGTCGGTTCCGGATGGCCGCCGGAGGCGGCTCGTTAGGATGCCCGGATGGCGGCCAGGGACCCCGTTCGAGTCGGTGCGGTGCTGCTCGCGGTGGTGATGGCAGTGGGATCGGCTGTGCTGGCGTGGAAGCTGTGGCCACCCGCCAGCGGCGGTGACTATCGGGCCGCGCACGGCACGGTGGTGGAATCGGTGGTCTGCGGCCCGCCCGGCGCGCGGGACCTGGTCCGCGTCGAGCTGCCCGATGGCCGGGTGCTGCCGGCCCGGCTGGACGGATGCGGCCACCGGCTGGGTGAGATGCTGCGACTCGACGTGCCTGTCCCCGTGCCCCAGGGGGAGTTCGTTGTGCGTCTCGCGGGAACGGGGGTGAGCACCGCGGCGACGGATGGGCAGCGCCTGAGCACGATCGGTGTTGTGCTCGCGGGGATGGCCGGTGCGCTGTTCGCGGGGAAGCTGCCCGGCGGGTGGATCACTCCCCGCCGTAGGCTGAGCTCATGACCCGCATCCCGCCTCCTGCTGTGGAGCTGCACCGAGAAACCCTGCCCAATGGGCTGCGGGTGGTGCTGAGCCCGGACCGCGCCGACCCGGTGGTCGCCATCGGGGTGCACTACGATGTCGGGTTCCGTTCCGAACCGCAGGGCCGCACGGGTTTCGCGCACCTGTTCGAGCACCTGATGTTCCAGGGCAGCGAGAGCCTGGAGAAGCTCGCGCACTTCCGTCACGTGCAGGCCTCCGGCGGGACGTTCAATGGCTCCACCCATCCCGACTACACCGACTACTACGAGGTCGTGCCCTCGGCCGCGCTGGAACGGGCGCTGTTCATCGAGGCGGACCGGATGCGGGCCCCCCGGATCACCGCCGAGAACCTGCGTAACCAGGTCGATGTGGTCAAAGAGGAGATCCGGCTCAACGTGCTGAACCGGCCCTACGGCGGGTTCCCGTGGATCACCCTGCCGCCGGTGCTATACGACACCTTTCCCAACGCGCACAATGGATACGGTGATTTCTCCGAGCTCGAAGCGGCCACCGTGGATGACTGCGCCGCGTTCTTCGACGCCTACTACGCGCCGGGCAACGCGGTGCTCACAGTGGCCGGGGACATCGAGATCGGGACCGCGCTCGAGCTGGTGCACCGGCACTTCGGTGATGTGCCCGCCCGCCCGGTGCCGTCGCGGCCCTCCTTCGCCGAGCCGCCGCCGGAGCGGGAACGTCGGCGCGGCTATCCCGACCCGCACGCGCCGCTGCCCGCAGTGGCCATCGGCTACCGGCTGCCCGATCCGGGCGACGGCTTCGCGGACTACCTCGCCTACGAAGTGCTCTCCGCGGTGCTCTGCGACGGTGACTCCTCCCGCCTCGAGCAGCGCCTGGTGCACACCGACACGCTCGTGACCGACATCAGCGCGGGTTGCGGCCTGTTCGGCGCGCCGCTGGATGCCCGCGACCCGGACACCTTCACCATCACTGCGGTGCATCCCGCCACGGTGGACGTCGAGGCGGTACTCGCCGCCACGGATGAGGAGCTCGCGCGACTCGCGGCGGAAGGCCCGGATCCTGACGAGCTGGCCCGGACCACCGCCCGGTGGGCCGCGACGCTGTTCCGCGAGAACGACCGGCTGGTGACCCGGACGATGGCCATCGGCGCGTTCGAGCTGCTGCACGGACGCGCCGAGCTGATCACCGAGCTGCCGGTGATGGCGGCCGCGATGGACCCGGAGCAGGTCGCGCACGCGGCCGCGCGGCTGCGCCCGGATTCCCGGGCCGTGCTGATCGTCGAACCGGCCAAGGAGACATGATGAGCCACCGCAGCGCTGAGCAAATCGGCCGGACCGAGCTGGGACCGCGCCCCCTGCCACCGCTCGGCAGCCCGCGCGCGCCCGGCACACCCGCCGCCGTGGATACGGTGCTCGGCAACGGACTGCGGGTGATCGCTGTGCGGCGCCCCGCGGTGCCCATGGTGGAGCTGCGCCTGAGCATCCCCTTTGGCGGCACGGACCGCACCCACCCGGCTCGCGCCGAGGTGCTCTCCACCACTGTGCTACAGGGCACACCCCGCCGCGACCGGTTCGCCATCGACAAGGTGCTGGCCGCCGTCGGCGGCGACCTCTCGGCCGGTGTCGACCCCGAGCAGCTGTCCGTGTCGGGATCGGCGCTCGCGAGCGGGCTAGACGTGATACTCGAGGTGCTCGCCGACGCGCTCACCTCAGCCTCGTACGCCGCTGCGGAGGTGATTCGGGAGCGGGACCGCCTAGTGGAGCGGATCGCGGTGTACCGGTCCAGGCCGACTGTGATCGCGCGCGAGGCGCTGCAGCGGCGCCGCTACGGCGACCATCCCTTCGCGCGAGAGCTACCACACGCGGACGACGTCGCCGCAGTGACGCCTGAGGCCGTGCGCGCACTGCACCAGCGCTCGGTGGTGCCCGGTGGTGCCGTTCTCGTGCTGGTCGGCGACATCGAACCGGACCGCGCGGTGGCGGCCGTGGCGTCGGCACTGGCGGGCTGGCAGGCCGATCACCCGGCTGCGGTCCTGGAGCCCCTTCCCGAGCTGACCGGCGCTGACCTGCAGCTGGTGCACCGCGAGGGCGCGGTGCAATCGCAGCTGCGGATATCCGCGCAGGCAGTGCCCCGCGACGATGAGCGCTACCCGGCGCTGAAACTGGCCAATCTGATTTTCGGCGGTTACTTCTCCTCCCGCTGGGTGGAGAACATTCGCGAGGACAAGGGCTACACCTACAGTGCCCACTGTGGTCTCGAGTTCACCCCGTCGGGGGCCACCCTGATCGCTGACGCGGACACCGCGAGCGAGGCTACTGCGGCCGCGCTCCTGGAAACCCGCTATGAGCTGGGCCGCATGGCGGTTCTGCCGCCTGATGAGTCCGAGGTGGACAACGCCCGGCACTACGCGATCGGATCGCTGACCATCAGCTCCGCCTCGCAGCGGGGCCTGGCCGGTCAGCTGGTCACCTTGGCGGCCCTCGGCTTAGATCTTGACTGGCTGCTGTCCCACCCCGGCCAGCTGCGGGCCGTCACAGCCGGGCAAGTCGCCGAAGCC
>DASTBN010000032.1:0-6540 GCA_035712045.1 Pseudonocardiaceae bacterium | reverse complement strand
GCTGGGCACCCGCGACGCCGTGGCTATCACCTACGACGTGAACGTGATCACCCTGACCCCTCAGCAGAGCGTCGCCGAGCAGGACGCCTCGTACGGCTGCAGGCTGCACGATCGCGATCCCGACTTGTGCTGCGGGTTCCGGAAGGTCGCGCCGCTGAACCGGGCGCTGGCCCGGTACGACGCCTGGGTCACCGGACTACGCCGGGCCGAGGCGCCGACCAGGGCGGGCGCACCGGTGGTGTCCTACGACACCAGGCGGGGCAAGGTCAAGATCGCTCCGCTCGCGGCCTGGACCGACGCCGACGTCGAGCACTACATCGCCGAGCACGGCATCCTGGTCAATCCCCTGCGTGAGGCCGGTTACCCCTCGATCGGCTGCGCACCGTGCACCCGCGCCGTCACCGCCGGGGAGCACCCGCGCGCCGGGCGCTGGGCCAGCTCGAGGAAGATCGAATGCGGGATCCATCAATGAACCGGGGCGCCACCGTCTGGCTCACCGGCTTGTCCGGATCGGGCAAGACCACGATCGCCGACGCGGTCGCCGCGGCCCTGCGCGCCGCTGGCCGGGACGTGGAGGTGCTCGATGGGGACGAGGTGCGCCGCGGCCTGTCCGCCGGGCTGGGCTTCTCCCGGCAGGACCGGGATACCCACGTCCGGCGGGTCGGTTTCGTGGCCGAGCTCCTCGCCCGGCACGGTGTCGTCACCCTGGTTCCGGTGATCGCGCCGTACGCGGCCACCCGTGACGAGGTGCGGGCCCAGCACGACGCGCACGGCACCATCTACCTGGAAGTACATGTGGCCACGCCCCTGAGCGAGTGCGCCCGCCGGGACGTCAAGGGCCTTTACGCCAAGGCCGCGGCCGGCGAGCTGACGGGCCTGACCGGCGTGGACGATCCCTACGAAGAACCAGACAAACCTGACCTGCGCGTGGACACCACCACCCTGGGTCTCCCCGCCGTCACCCGGCGTGTCCTGCACCTACTCACCGAAAGAGGCGTGGCGTGACCGCGATCCTGACACGCACGGAGCGGCAGATGACCTGGGATCACCTGGCGGCGCTGGAGTCGGAGGCGGTGCACATCATCCGGGAGGTGATCGGCGAGTTCGACCGGCCGGTGCTGCTGTTCTCCGGCGGCAAGGACTCGGCGGTGCTGCTGCGCCTCGCGCTGCGGGCGGTACACCCGGCTCCGCTGCCGTTCCCGTTGCTGCACGTGGACACCGGGCACAACTTCCCCGAGGTGATCGCCTACCGGGACCGGCTGGCCGCCGAGCTGGGCCTGCGGCTGCATGTCGCGGCCGTGCGGGACTGGATCGACGACGGCCGGCTAAGCGAGCGTCCCGACGGCACCCGCAACCCGCTGCAGACCATCCCATTGCTGGACACGATCACCGAGCATCGCTTCGACGCCGTTTTCGGCGGTGCCCGCCGCGATGAGGACCGGGCGCGGGCCAAGGAGCGCATCATCAGCCTGCGTGACGCCTTCGGCGGCTGGGATCCCCGCCGACAGCGCCCCGAGCTGTGGAATCTCTACAACGGCCGGCACGCCGCCGGGGAGCACGCCCGGATCTTCCCGCTGTCCAACTGGACCGAGCTGGACGTCTGGCGTTACATCGCGCGCCACGACGTGCCGGTCCCCAGCATCTACTACGCGCACAAGCGGGAAGTGTTCGCCCGGGACGGGATGTGGCTGACCGCCGGTGAGTGGGGCGGTCCCCGTGACGGCGAGCGGATGCTCACCAAGTCGGTGCGCTACCGCACCGTCGGGGACGCCTCCTGCACCGGCGCGATCGAATCCACCGCCCGCACCGTCGAGGAGGTACTCGCCGAGGTAGCCATCAGCCGGATCACCGAGCGCGGCGCCACCCGGGCCGACGACCGGCTCTCGGAGGCCGCGATGGAGGACCGCAAACGCGAAGGCTATTTCTGATGACCAGCTTGCTGCGGCTGACCACCGCCGGTTCGGTGGATGACGGCAAGTCCACGCTGGTCGGGCGGCTGCTGCACGACACCCAGTCGATCCTGGCCGATCAGCTCGCCGCAGTGGACCTGGCCAGCCGCGCTCGCGGCGGATCCGAGTTGGACCTTGCCCTGCTGACCGACGGCCTGCGGGCCGAGCGGGAGCAGGGCATCACCATCGACGTCGCCTACCGCTACTTCGCCACACCCACTCGGGCGTTCGTCCTGGCCGACTGCCCAGGGCACGTGCAATACACCCGCAACACCGTCACCGGAGCCTCGACCGCGGAACTCGCGGTGGTCCTGGTCGATGCCCGTCACGGGGTAGTCGAGCAAACCCGCCGGCATCTCGCCGTCATGGCGTTCCTGCGGGTGCCGCATGTGGTGCTCGCGGTGAACAAGATGGACCTGGTGGACTTCGACGAACCAACGTTCCGCCAGATCGAATCGGAATTCGCCGCGGCGGCAAGCACGCTGGGGGCGCCGACGCCGGTGGCCATCCCGGTGTCCGCGCGTCATGGTGACAACATCGCGGCCCGCAGCGCGCGGACCCCCTGGCACACCGGCCCCGCGCTGCTAGAACACCTGGAGGCGGTGCCCACCGGCCGGGACGCGGTGGCCGAGCCGATGCGCTTCCCCGTGCAACTGGTCCTGCGCCCCCGTACCACGGCGCATCCCGACTACCGTGGCCTGGCCGGCCGCGTCGCATCCGGGGTCCTCGAAGTCGGCGACGACGTCATCGCCCTGCCCTCGGGAAGCCGGTCCGCCATCGCCGGTATTGACACCCCCGACGGCCCGCTGCGATACGCCGTCGCGGGCCAGTCGGTCACCGTGCTGCTCGCCGACGAGATCGACGCCGGCCGCGGCGAAGTCCTCGCTCACCCCGGGCAGGCACCCCAGGTAGTCACCACTCTCGGCGCCGACCTCTGCTGGCTAGCGGATACACCACTGAGCCCCGGCGCGCGAGTCCTGGTCAAACACGGCACTCGCGCTGTCCGGGCGATCATCACCGAACTGACCGGCCGGCTGAATCTGGACACGTTGTCGCACGGTGAGCCGCCACCCGCGCTAGAACTCAACGAGATCGGCAGCGCCCACATCCGCCTCGCCGAACCACTCGCCGTGGACAGTTACGCCGCTGACCGGCAAACCGGCGGCTTCCTCATCATCGACCCCGCCAACGGCAACACCCTCGCCGCAGGCCTGGTCACCACCCCCTAATCCCCGCGTGTTGCTCCCGTGCTCGGTGCCTCGCGCGCTCATGCCCGGTTTATCAAGGTGCCCGAGGCGCTTCGATCTCTGTGCCCTGCCACTCCAGGTCCTCGGCCAGCAGGTCCATGAGCAAACCGTCATGCCATCCCGCACCGTCCGCGTCCCGCTCGTAACGGCGCATTACCCCCACCGGGCGGAATCCCACCGCTGAGTAGCAGCGGATGGCCGCCTCGTTGTCCGCCGCTGGATCGATCACCAGGCGGTGGTGGCCGCGATCACGCACCAAGTGGCGGGCCAACGTGCCCACGGCGTCCCGGCCGAGGTGCCGCCCATGCGCGAGGGGGTCAAGGAAAATGTCGATCGAGGCATGCCGGTACGCGGGTTCCTCCTCCTCGCCGTACTGCACCATCCCGATGACCGCCCCGTCGAGCACGACCGCGAAACGGGTCGCAGACAGATCATCGAAAGGCCAGCCCGGCGGCCCGGCCTCGTCACCCCAGCGCGACCGCACTTCGGGGGTGAGCAGAATCCGCCGAAGGTCAGGCACGTGGTCGGTGGTGACGGGCACCAGCACGACACGCGCGCCCCGCAGCTCGGTGCTCACACCTCACCTCGACAATCTGTGGAGGCACCACGCTGCCGAGCGAATGATGAGGGCGTCGTCACTCACCCATCCTGGTCTCCAGCGGAAAGAACTCCCTACATTGTGGTACCGAGTTGTCGTGCCGCTGTCCGCGCGCCGCTCACTCCAGTGCTGGCGGTGGCACCGGCCCGTCATCGGGTACCGGACCAGCCACGATGGCCTGCTCAGGAAGCAACGGGGAAATCGCGAGGTCCCGGACGGCCGTGTCTGGGAGCGCGGCGTGCACAGCACGCACACCCGGGCGCGCCGCCAGCGCGCGCAACGCGCCGGGGTCGCCGCGCACGAGCATCGCCGCGACACACGCGCAGCCCTCCCCCAGCCTGGTGGCCTCAGCGGCGGCGATGGCGGCGGGCCGGCCAGGCGCTGCCCGGGATGCCGCGAGACGGTCCGCGGCAGCGGATCGCAGCGCCCCAGTGAGCTCAGCCGCCGGCCGCTGCCCCGGCAGATCCCGGGTGATCAGCGCGGTCTGCACGCGCGGCAACGGTACCCGCAGCACGACCTTCGCCAGGCGGACCCCCCGCACCAGCTCAGCGGCGGATTCCGGGGTGAGGTAGTCCGCCAGCTGCACCAGTGCCCAGCCGGGCGAGCCCCCCGCCGGTAACGACACGGCAGCCCTGCGCAGGTAGTCCGCGACCGGTTCGCCAGCCTCCGGGCCGAGCCGTTGCGCGCCAGTGACCGGCACGCTGTCGCGACCCCCGGCCGTCCAGATCGTGCAGCCGAGCACCACGATGAGCGCGGCCAAGGCCACCCACCGGCCTCGCGGTGTCATCCGGCTACGCCTGCCCTAAACCCGCTCAGCCAGCACGTCCAGGGCGTGGCGCAGGTCCTCTGGATCCGGGCTGGTGAACTCCGCCCAGTGGTCATCGGCGGGATGCGGGAAGCCCAGCCGGGCGGCGTGCAGCCATTGCCTTTCCAGCCCGAGCCGACGGGCCAGCGCGGGATCCGCGCCGTAGGTGAGGTCCCCGCAGCAGGGGTGCCGCAGCGCGGCGAAGTGCACCCGGATCTGGTGGGTACGCCCGGTTTCCAGGGTCACATCGCACAGCGACGCGGCCGGGAACGCCTCGATCACCTCATAGTGGGTGATCGAGGGCTTGCCACCGGCCATCACCGCGAACCGCCAGTCGTGGCGGGGGTGGCGGTCGATGGGAGCATCGATGGTGCCCCGGGAGGGATCCGGATGGCCCTGCACCAGAGCCCGGTAGTGCTTGGCGACGGTGCGGTCGCGGAACGCCCGCTTGAGCGCCGCGTAACCCCGTTCCGACTTGGCGACCGCCATCAGGCCGCTGGTGCCCACGTCCAGCCGGTGCACCACACCGTGGCGCTCAGCGGCACCTGAGGCGGCTACCTGAACGCCCGCCGCGGCCAGGCCGCCGAGCACGGTCGGCCCGGTCCAGCCCGGGCTCGGATGCGCCGCCACCCCGACCGGTTTGTCCACAACCACGACATCGTCGTCATCGTGAAGCACCCGCAATCCCGCCACCGGCTCCGCGGTGATCACCGGCGGCTCCCGCGGATCGGGCAGGGTCACCTCAAGCCGGCTGCCGGAGGCCAGCCGGTCGGACTTGCCAGCGGGGACACCATCGAGCAGCACCGCGCCCGCCTCGGTCAGGCTGGCCACCGCGGTGCGGGACAGCCCGAGCAGCCTGGCCAGCCCGGCGTCCACCCGCATCCCGTCCAGCCCGTCCGGCACCGGGAGCATCCGGACGGTCTCGGGACTCATCCCGGAGCTCACCGCGCGCCTCCCCGCCCGGGGCCGCGGGTGCCGTCGAATTCCCGGCCGGTGGCCGCGAGGAACACCAGCACGAGACCGCCGCACACGATCGCCGAATCAGCCAGGTTGAACACCGGCCACACGCTGCCATCCGGTGACAGCAGCGACAGGAAGTCCACCACGTGCCCGCGCAACGGCCCGGGGGCCCGCAGGAACCGGTCGGCCAGGTTACCCAGCGCCCCGCCGAGCACCAGGCCGAGCCCGAGGGCCCAGCCCGCGCTGCGCAACCGGGGCGCCAGCCGGATGATCGCCACCACCACTCCCAGCGCGATCAGTGACAGCACCCAGGTCAGCCCGGTGGCTATCGAGAATGCCGCCCCAGAATTGCGGAAGACCACGAGGTACAGCGCGCCACCGAGCAGCCTCACCGGCGGCCGGCCCTCTAACGCCTGGACCACGGCGATCTTGCTGAGCGCGTCCAGCAGGAGTGTGATCCCGGCCACGACGGCCAGCAGGCCGGTCCGGCGAGGTCCCGGCGGACCGTCAGCGCTGTCCGCGCTCGCTCCCCCGGCACGCTGCGATGGCTGCATCTCACCATTGTGACGAATCGCCGCCGGCGGCTCTCAAACCCCGGTCTCGCCACGCCAGCGAGCCATCCGGCCAGCCCGGTGCACCGCCCGGATCCGCTGCTCAGCCTGCTCCCGGCTGCCCATGGTCGTGACGACGAGCAACTGATCACCCTCTTGCAGCCGGCTGGTCGGCTGTGGGGTGAACCCTTGCCCGTCGCGCACCACAAGGCTGATCACAGCGCCGATGGGTAGTCTCAGCTCCGAAAGGTAAACCCCGTGCAGCCGGGAGGGCCGGGGCACCGTGATCTGCAGCAGCTCGGCGTCCATGTCGTCCAGCGCCGCGGAGTCGACCGTCATCTGCTGGCCCCGCTCCGGGCGGGCCAGGCCCAGCCAGCGCGCGATGAGGGGCAGGGTGAGGCCTTGCACCAGGGTTAGCAGCACGACCAGC
>DASTBN010000031.1:0-7918 GCA_035712045.1 Pseudonocardiaceae bacterium | reverse complement strand
GACGAGAAGGTCGTCATCGGCCGCGACCATCTGCTGCCCCGGCAGCGTGACCGTGCTGGCCTGTCTGCCGAGGACGTGGTGGTCGAGGACGAGGCGCTGCGGGTGATCGCCGCTGAGCACACCCGGGAGGCGGGCGTCCGCCAGCTCGACCGGGCGATCGCCCGGGTGCTGCGCAAGGTGACCGTCGCGCTCGCTGGTGGCGCTGCCACCCCGGTGCGCGTGGGCGCGGGCGAGCTGACCCGCTACCTGGGCCGGCCGCGATTCGTCCCGGAGACCGCCGAGCGCACCGCGGTGCCCGGGGTGGCCACCGGACTCGCGGTCACCGGCACCGGCGGGGATGTGCTCTACGTCGAGGCCACCGCAATGGAGGGCGAACCGGGACTGACGCTCACCGGGCAGCTCGGTGATGTGATGAAGGAGTCCGCGCGGATCGCGTTATCTTACGTGCTCGCCCACGCCGAGCGACTCGGCGTCGACCGGGCCGCCCTGGCCGGTAAGCACATCCACCTGCACGTACCCGCCGGAGCAGTGCCCAAGGACGGGCCCTCGGCCGGGGTGACGATGGTGGCCGCGCTGACCTCACTAGCCCGCCAGCAGCCAGTCCGCTCCGATGTCGGCATGACCGGTGAGGTCACCCTCAACGGCCGGGTGCTGCCCATCGGCGGGGTCAAGCAGAAGCTGCTCGCGGCCCACCGCGCTGGGCTGTCGGAGGTGTTCCTGCCGGCTCGCAACGAGCCCGACCTCGATGAGGTGCCCGCCCACGTCCGGGACCAGCTGAATGTCCGCCTGGTGGGCGACGTCAGCGACCTGGTCGCGGCCGCATTGTCCGCCGACGACAGCGCTGCCGCCGACCCGGTCACGGCGGCAGCGTAACTCCTACTCTCCTGGCATCCGGAGTGCGAGGACCTCGACGAGCGCCGGTCCTAACGGTGTTTCGTACTGGACGACGTCACCCACCTTGCCGTTCGCCAGGGCACGGCCAAGCGGGCTGTCAATAGTTATCGTCCTGGCGTCGTCCCCGGCAGCCTCCTCGGAGATGGCGATCACACGCAACGTGGAGACTTCCCCGTCATCGAAGCGCAGCGTGACCTCAGCCCCGGGTGGCAGCTGATCGTCCGCCGCTTCGGGCACTCCACCGCGCGCGATGAGTCCCGATATCTCGGCGATTCGCTCGTCCAGCCATGCGAGGTCGTCGGCCTGTTCCAACATGTCGGCCTGGTCGGCGCGGTCTCCGACGGGATCACGCTCGTCGAGCTCGGCGGCGAGTGCACGGCGTCGAGCCCGAAGCCGCGCCAGCTCCTCTTCGAGTCGCAGACAGGTCTGGTTGATGGCGTTGTCAGTGTCGGTATCGGCCATGAGCTAAGTCCTCATCCCCGCGCACAAGCGTCCAGCCACCATCGTCGCAGACAACGGAAAACCCCGCCGTGCGGCTCATGGGATGACTCGGGCTGTTCTCGGCGGGTTGGCGCGGCGCAGCGCGGATGCGGTTACGGCTGTGTCGCTGCCACTGTGGCAGGTCCATCCCTGGCATGGTGGGTCGGCATGAGCGTGCGAACAGCAGTCTTGGTCGTCAGCGTGGGAGTGGTTGCGGTCGCATGTTCAGCGGCACCCAAGCCGGGTGGACCTGGCTCGGTGCCGAGTCCGCCGCTCGACACCGCTAAGCCCGCGATTACGTCGGACTCAGCTCCTGGGGTGAGCTGGCTGCGGGTCGCGCCGCAAGAGGGATTGCGGAACGCGACCGTGTCGCTGGATGTGGCGTGCCTGGACAACCTGGGAACCGTGCATTCGCCGGTGCTCGATATCGGGGCCTTGCGACCAGACCCCTCTGGTCATCAACCGTGGCACCTCACCGGCACCGCCACCGTGCGTTCCGATGCGGCACCCGGTCAGTACCCGATTTCCGCGACCTGCGGCGCCGCGACGCTCACCGCCGCGTTCACCGTCGTGCCGCACCCCTGATCAGCGCTCGGACGGTGGCCAAACCAGAGAGAATCACGACCGCGCCCGCGAGCACGGCCTGGTTGACATCCAGCGAGGGCTTCCAGTACGCCTCGCCCCCACGCAGTACGTAAGCGCCCACCGGTCGGCTGGTGAAGCGGATGCCGCCGCCGAAGCCCTGCCCCCGATCACCTCACCTAACCGCGCGGTGATCTCCTGGATATTCGCGGCCATCTCACGTCCTCTCAACTCGTCCAACAGCACAACCATTCCAGAGAGCGGATAATCGGTCGTAGCGGATGGAGGTGCGGCGTGTTCGTTGATCGGGCCGACGCCGGCAGGCAGCTGGGCCAGCGCTTGCTGCATCTCCAGGGGCCCGGCGTGATCGTCCTCGGTTTGCCGCGCGGCGGCGTGCGGGTGGCGGCGGAGGTCGCGGCCATCCTGAGCGCCCCGCTGGATGTGATCCTGGTGCGCAAGCTCGGCGTCCCATCGCAGCCCGAACTGGCCATGGGCGCCATTGGTGAACAGGGCGTCCGGGTTCTGCTGCCCGCGACCCTGTCCCGGGCGGGTGTGATCCCCGATGAGCTGGCCGCGGTGGAACGCCGCGAGCGCGCGGAGCTGCGCCGCCGGGCCAGGCGGTTCCGTGGTGAGCGGGCCCGCGTGCCACTGGCCGGGCGGGTCGCGGTGATCGTCGACGACGGCATCGCGACCGGATCCACCGCGCGGGCCGCGTGCCAGGTCGCGCGGGCTCAGGGAGCGGCACGAATAGTGCTCGCGGTCCCGGTGGCGCCGCAGGGCTGGGTTCGCGGGCTGCGCGACGTGGCCGATGAGCTGATCGCGCTGGCCACTCCCCGGCAGTTCTACGCGATTGGCTGTTGGTATTCTGACTTCTCCCAGAGCACCGACGGCGAAGTCGTGACCTGCCTGCGCGGAGCGCCCAAGGGATGAGCACGGCCGCGCCGCGCACCCGGCCAGCTCATCGGGCACGCATGCGTACTCGGCGTACCCACCATCGGCGTCCCAGCCGGTGTACTCCGCGGCCGGGCAAACCGCCCCATTATCCAGCATCGCCTTTGACCGTGGCAATAACTAACACCATCGGTGATGCGCTTGAGACGTGTGGTAATTGTCTGATTAATGGTTTGCCGAATTCGTAACAACGTCGTGCTGACGGTCGATAGCAAAGACGCGGGGCATCGGCGATCAGAAGGGGCCGGACGATGAAGGGCATCGATCAAGAATCGTGGGAGCGTGAGCTAGCCGACCACCTCGGCTGGCATCTGTAACCGGCGCTACGGTGGTGGTGTGACCACTACCGGTATCCGGCTCACTCATTACGCCCACGGCGGTGGATGCGCCTGCAAGATCCCCCCCGGCGAGTTGGAGTCGGTGGTCGCCGGGCTGATCGGCGCCGAGGTGATCGATCCGGCCGGAGAGCTTCTCGTCGGCCTGGACGACGGTGACGACGCCGCGGTGGTGCGGATCGAGCGCGATCTCGCGGTGATCGCCACTGCGGATTTCTTCACCCCCGTGGTCGATGACCCCTTCGATTGGGGCCGGATCGCGGCGGCCAACGCCCTCTCCGACGTGTACGCCATGGGCGGGCGCCCGGTGGTCGCGGTGAACCTGCTCGGCTGGCCCCGCGAGGTGCTCCCGTTCGACCTCGCCACCGAGGTACTGCGCGGTGGCGCGGAGGTGTGCGCCGCCGCCGGGTGCCATCTCGCCGGCGGGCACAGCGTGGATGACCCGGAACCCAAGTACGGCATGGCCGTCACCGGCATCGCCGACCCAGCCCGGATCCTGCGCAACGATGCTGGGGTGCCCGGCATGCCGCTGTCGCTGACCAAGCCGCTGGGCACTGGGGTGCTCAACAGCAAGCACAAGGCCACCGGTGAGATCTTCCCGCAGGCCATCGCCACGATGACAGCGCTCAACGCCTCAGCTGCGGCCGCCGCGATCGCGGCCGGCGCGTGGTGCGCCACCGACGTGACCGGTTTCGGGCTGCTCGGGCACCTGATGAAGCTGGCCCGGGCCAGCGGGGTCTCGGCAGTGGTCAACGCCGCCGCGGTCCCGTACCTGGAGGGCGCCCGGCAGGCGCTGGCCGAGGGCTGTATCAGCGGCGGCACTCGGCGCAACCTCGACTGGGTGCGCCCTCATCTCAGCGCGTCGGCGTCCATCAGCGAGGACGAGCTGCTCCTGCTGGCCGATGCCCAGACCTCCGGCGGCCTGCTGATCGCCGGCGAGATCCCCGGCGCACCCGTGATCGGCGAGCTGATCCCCAGGGGCGACACCCTGATCGAGGTGCTCTGAACTGGTAGCCGGGGGATCATGGTGGCTGAACCACGCGCCGGTGGCGAGCGAGTTTCCGGTCACGGCTCTGCGGAGTCGGTGCGCGACCGCCGCGCTGTCACCGCAATGCCCTCGCGATGGCCTCTCACCGGAGCTCCGTCAACGGGGAGCGTGTGACGATGCGCAGCGAGTGGTTACATGCGAAGACCCCTGTGCGGGTTCGCCATGGCCTGGTGACGGCCCGGCACCCGCTCGCTGCCGAGGCGGGGGCCGAAGTGCTTCGCCAGGGTGGCAACGCGCTGGACGCCGCTGCGGCGGCCATTCTCGCTACCGGAGTGGTCCAGCCGTTCGCCACCACGATCGGCGGCGGCGGTGTGCTCACTGCGGTGCGGCCAGACGGAAGGGCCTACACCCTGGACTACCGCAGCGAGGCACCCGCAGCTGCGACACCGGGAATGTACGGTGCCACCAGCGCCGCTCCCGGGCTGCTGGGCTGGTCAGGCGTGCCGGGCGGGGCCAATGAGATCGGCCACCACGCCGTCGCCGTGCCCGGGACGCTGCCCGGGTTAGCTACCGCGCATCAGGCGCTCGGCAGGCTGCCGTGGGCGCGGGTGCTGGCCCCGGCAATCGCGCTCGCCGAGGGCGGACGCGAGACGGATTGGTTCGATACGCTTATGCAGGGCACGTATCTGGAGCTCTTGCTTCGTTTCCCGGCCACCACGCAGACGTTCTTGCGCGACGGGCGTTACCCGCACCGACCACCGACGACCGGCCCGGGGGATCTGTTCCGCCAGCCCAGACTCGCGGCCACCTTGCGCGAGTGCGCCGAAGGCGGGCTGGGGGCCTACCTCAACGGCGCGGCCGGGTCGGCCCTCGCTGAGGAGATGTCGGCGCACGGCGGTCTGATCACCACCGAGGATCTGGTCCACTACCAGCCGCGATCCAGCACGCCACACGCCATCACGTACCGGGACCACACGGTTCTCGGTCCCGCCCATGGCGGCCTGTACGGACTGCTGTTCGCGGTCTTTCACCAGCTCGACCTCGCCCAGCATGATCCACTTTCGCCCGCCCGGCTGCACCTGGTCGCGGAGGCGATCCGCCGGTGCCGCCGCATCGAGGACCTGCACGCCGGGGACCGGCGGCCCGCGCTGTGGATTGACCATTCCGGCCTGGCCGGAGAGGTAGCCGCGAGTATCGACTTCCGGCGCCGCGACGACGGCTGGCTGAAGGCGTGGTGGACTCAGGGGCCCGCGTTCAGCGCCCCCGGCCAGGAACAGACCGCCCACGTCTGCGTGGTGGACTCCGAGCGCATGATGGTCAGCCTCACCGAAACAATCGTTGACGCGTACGGATCCAAGGTCACTACTCCGGCTGGGATGCTGCTGAACAACGCGATGTTCGCGTTCGTGCCGGTTCCCGGCTACCCGAACTCGATCGCGCCCGGCCACCGGCCGCATTCCAATATGAGCCCTCTGGTCGTGGTGGATCAGGTGGGCCGCCCGGTCCTGGCGGCCGGTGCGTCAGGCGGCCAGCGGATCTCCGCCGCCGTGGCACAGGTCGTCGCCTACATCCTCGACCACGGTCGTGACCCCCAGGACGCGGTCGCCATGCCCAGGCTGGACGTGATCGCAGGCACCGTGCTGCTCGATGATCGGTTCCCGCAGGACACCGCAGCTGAGCTGGAACGCCGGGGCCATCACATCGAGCGAGTCGAGGAAAGCCTGTCCACGCTGCACTTCGCCAACCCCGCAGCTGTGATGTGTTCTGACGACGGCTCGCTGCGCGCTGGTGTCAGCCCGCTGCATCTGACGGCAGCCGCTGGCTGGTGATCTCCCGTACCACCCCGCGAATGACCACGTCCTGCATCGCGGCCGAGGCCTGGGCGGTGACTCCGGCAATGTGCGGGCTCCACAGTCCCTGATCGCCTACGATGGCCACCGTCCCATCCTCGGCCAGCCCGAAGTCGTCGATCGCGAACCGCACATCAGGCCGCTCAGCCACCACCGCCCGCAATCCGTCCCCGTCGATGATCTCCTTGCGGGCCACGTTGACGATGAACGCGCCGGGCGGAAGCAAGCGCAGCAGCCGCGCACCCACCATCCCCCGGGTTTGCGGGGTGAGCGGCAGGTGGACGCTGACGACGCCGCACCCGGCGAAGATCTCCTCAAGGGTTGCCGTTCGCAGGTCCGGATGCCGCCGGGGGTGGCGCGTCCAGACCAGAACCTCCATCCCGAGTGCCCTGACCAGCGGGATTAGCGACCTGGCGGTCGCGCCGGCGCCGAGCACTCCGGCCCTGCGCCCTCGTAGCTCCACGGGGAGATCGGGTACGCCAGCGCGGTCCTGACCCCCGGTGACCGCGGTGTGCGCGGGCAGCGCGCGCTTGGCGAGCGCGAGGATCATCATTAAGGCGTGCTCGGCGACCGACACCGCGTTGACGCCCGGGGCTGTGATGACCCGCACGCCACGATCGGCGAGTGCGGCCAGGTCGAGGTGATCCGTTCCGGCGGAGATTGAGCCGAGCACCCTGAGCTGGGGTAAGGCCTCCAGTACCCGCGCGTCAACGCGTTCCCTGACCCCGACGATAGCCGCGTGCACGGCGTCTCCCAACGCGGTCAGCTCGGTGAGGGCGTCGCTGCGAGCGGTCGCGACCACCACCGTCGAGAAGGCTTCTTCGAGCGCGGCACGAGCGCCAGGATCGTCCATCACATCAGCCAGCGCGACGAAGACGGTCCGGTCCATGCGCCAGATTGTCCCGGATCCTCAGGGAGCAGCTCGGAGAACATTGCGGGGGCTATGGATGGTGGTGAAGTCCTCTATCGCGTCGCTGACGCGGCTGGCCTCTGCTGCGTTGCGGTAACGAGCTGTGCCGAGCACACGTCCCAGGCTGATGAGACGGCGCGCCACCGCCTCAGTACGTCGTGCCGGCTCAAGGGCGAGCACGGCTCCAGCGCGTTCTCCGCTCCGGCGAGATCACCACGTAAGACGCGTGCGGCGGCGAGATCCACTCGCGCGCCCAGCTCACCAGCCGCCCACCGGACGGGTTCGGGAATCTCGCCGAACAGCGCCAGAGCCGCCGTGGCTTCCTTTTCGGCTGGCGTACCATCGCCGAGAGCGACAAACGACGCTCCAGCGCACAACGCGCGGCGAGAGCGATCAAATCCGAGCTCCCCGCCGATCTCGTCCAGGAACGGATCATTTCCCGCGTGCTGCAGCTCGTCATCGGCCGCGCCGAGCGCCGCCCGAACCTCCTGCCGCGCTCCGATCAACGCCAGAGAGCGGGCGCATACCGAATGCAGCCGAGCGCGGGCCGTGCCGACGGGCGCGTCCTCCAGCGCGGTCGCCGCCAGCGCGGCGGCACGGCGCGGACGAGCGGTCCAGAACATGACGGTGACCTGCAGCGCCCGTGCCCAGGCACACAACGACGGGTGGTCGATAACCCGACCGTAGGTGTGCGCGGCGCGCGCCTGTTCCTCGGCTACGTCCGCGTGACCAAGATCCCAGGACACCGAAGAGAGCAGACCACAGACCAGCCCAGCGAGCAGGTACAGCTGAGCTCGCTGGTGTGGCTTGTGCGTGCGTTCCAGCTGCTCGTACACGGTGTCGCGCAGCTGGACGAGGTCGGCGAGCATCGCCAGCGGCGTGGTCACGTAATAGGCCCGGGCCGCGCGGTGCGCGGCCTCGTGGAGAT
>DASTBN010000030.1:0-5960 GCA_035712045.1 Pseudonocardiaceae bacterium | reverse complement strand
CCTGGAGGCGGTCGACGCCAGCGACCCGCAGCGCCGGGCCGACCGGCTCGCCGCGCACGCCCGGCACCTGCGCGCGCACGTCGACTCGCTGGCCCACAAGTCCTACTGGCAGCGTTTCGAGGCCACCCCGGAATTCGTGGTGCTCTTCGTCCCGGGTGACCCATTCCTGGAAGCGGCGCTGCAAGCCGATCCCGCGCTGCTCGAATACGCCTTCGAACGCAACATCGTGATCTCCACGCCGACCACGCTGATCGCGCTGTTGCGGACGGTCGCCTACACGTGGCGGCAGGAAGCGCTGGCCAGCAACGCCGCGCGAGTCCACGAACTGGGCCGTGAGCTGCACTCCCGGCTGGCCACCATGGGCGGGCACGTGACCAAGCTCGGCAGGCAGCTCAGCGGGGCCGTCGACGCCTACAACCGCGCCGTCAGCTCACTAGAGTCACGGGTGCTGGTCACCGCTCGCCGCTTCGGTGAGCTCGGGGTGGTCAGCGACCAGCTCGACACGCCCGAGCAGGTGGAGCGCAGCCCGCGCACCGTGCAATCGGTGGAACTACTCGCATCCGCCAGCGACTCGCTGGTGGCGCTGGATTCTAGGCTGCGCGCACCTCAGGCTCAGGACAAACCGGATCTTTCCGATGCCGACGATGGCGGTCATGAGTGGGCCTGGGTGACCGAGACCCTCAACCAGGCGCGAGGCGAGAAACACGAACGGACTACGGTGAACGAGTGACGGTCGCGACCCGAACCCGCAGCCCCATCGAGCACGTGCCGTGGGATGACTATGCGCTGCTGCCCGACCGGCCAGGTGTCCCGTGGTGGGCGGCGGTGTCCTGCACGCTCGGGCTGGCGATGACGGGGGTGTTCGCGGACCTGGAGCGGCTCAACCGGCTCGGCGTCGTGTTCCAGGTCTGCTATTTCCTCGGATGCCTGCTGGCGGTGGTGGTCGTGCAGCGCAAGGGGCTGTTCGCGCCGATGATTCAGCCACCCCTGATTCTGGCGCTGGCAGTCCCGTGCGTCGTTCTGGTGAGTGGAACGATGCCCAGCGGAGGGGGGGTCATCGCCACCGTGCTGGCGGTCGGAACCCCGTTGATCAACAGTTTTCCCACCATGGCGATCACCACTGGGTTCACGCTGCTCGTCGGGATCCTCCGGTTGGCCATCCAGCGGCGGCCGCGCTGAGGTTCAAGCCCCAGGGCTTACGTCCCGGTCGAACCCGTGAGCCCGCGCGGCAGCGAGAACACCAGCTTCTCCGTCGCGGTCACGATCTCCCGCACGTCGGTGTACTCCCGCTCCGCCAGCCAGTCCAGCACGCCGCGCACCAGTATCTCGGGAACCGAGGCGCCGCTGGTGACACCGACCACCCGTACCCCTTCCAGCCAGCCAGGATCGATCTCCCGCACGTAATCCACCAGATGCGCGGACCGGGCGCCGGCGGCCAGCGCGACTTCGACTAATCGCACCGAGTTGGACGAATTCCGGGACCCGACGACGAGCACCAGGTCGCAGTCGGGGGCCATCGCCTTGACCGCCACCTGCCGGTTCTGCGTGGCGTAGCAGATGTCGTCGCTGGGCGGGTCGGCCAGCTCGGGGAATCGTTCCCGCAGGCGGGCCACGGTGCGCAGGGTCTCGTCCACTGACAGCGTCGTCTGGGACAGCCACACCACCCGGGAGGGATCCGGCACGGTCACCGAATCCGCCGCGTCCGGCCCGTCGACGAGGGTGACGTCCCCCGGTGCCTCCCCTGCTGTTCCCTCGACCTCCTCGTGCCCCTGGTGACCGACCAGCAGGATGTGATACCCGTCCCGGGCGAATCGCTTGACCTCCTGGTGCACCTTGGTGACCAGCGGGCATGTGGCATCGATGGCGAGCAGGCCGCGCTCGCCCGCCTGCGAGCGCACCGCCGGGGACACCCCGTGCGCGGAGAACACCACCACCGCGCCTTCGGGTACCTCATCGGCCTCGTCGACGAAAACCACGCCCCGGCGCTCCAGGGTCTCCACGACGTGCCGGTTGTGCACGATCTGCTTACGCACATACACCGGCGCGCCATGCGCCTCAAGGGTCTTCTCCACGGTGGCCACCGCACGATCGACCCCCGCGCAGTAACCCCGGGGGCTGGCGAGCAACACGCGCTTGGTCATGGGGCCACCCTACGGGCGGGACGGCGGCCGGTGCGCCGCGAACCCGGGTAGGCACGAGCCCGGTAGCTGGGGCAGGCTTGACGGCCATGAGCAACCTGCCCTTCCCTGTCCGCATCGCCGCTGGTTTGATGGCCACCGCGCTGGAGCAGGCGTGCAAGCTGCCCGAGCAGCTCGCGGCATTCCCGATCACCGCCGCCAGCCGGGCGGTGCAGGCCGGGATGCGGGTGCAGCAGCGCCTCACCGAATTGGCGATCAAGGGTGACCAGGTGTTCTCGCTGTTGCGCCCGGTTGAGGACACCCCGGCGTGGGCCACCTTCGACGAGGACGAGCCTGACGGGACACCCGCCCCGCCCAATGGCGCCCCGCCCAATGTCACAGGGGACGGCGCTGGAACGGGGCCCGATCTGCTGAGCGAGTACGACTCCCTGTCGCTGACCCAGCTGAGAGCCAGGTTACGGGGGTTCTCGCTCGCCCAGCTGACGGAGCTGCTGGCGCACGAACAGGCCCACCACGACCGGCCGGCGTTCCTCACCCTGCTGTCCAACCGGATCTCCTCGGTTCGCTCCCGATGACCGAGCACCCCGCCACGACCACACCGGAGGCACCCTGGCCGGTGCGGACCGTCGCCCGCAAGATCGCGGCCTGGATCGACCGGCTGGGCGCGGTCTGGGCGGAGGGCCAGATCACCCAGATCAGCGCCAAGCCGGGCACCGGCACCGCCTTTCTCACCCTGCGTGACCCCGTGGCCGACGTGTCGCTGACCCTGACCTGCGCGATCTCCCTGGTGCGGGATCGTCAGCCGCCGCTGATCGAGGGGTCCCGCGTGGTGGTGCACGGCAAGCCGTCCCTGCACCTGGGCCGCGGCACGCTGAGCCTGCGTGTCGATGAGATCCGCGCGGTCGGGATCGGTGAGTTGCTGGCCCGCATCGAGCGGACCCGGCGCACGCTGGACGCCGAGGGCCTGTTCGCTCCAGGGCGCAAGCGCCGGCTGCCGCTGCTGCCCGGCTGCGTCGGGCTGATCACCGGCCGGGCCAGCGCCGCCGAGCGGGACGTGCTCAGCAACGCCAGCGCCCGCTGGCCCGCGGTGCGCTTCCGGGTGCTCAACGTGGCAGTGCAAGGCCCGCTCGCGGTAAGCCAGATCATCGACGCCCTCGCCGCGCTGGACTCCGATCCCGGGGTGGAGGTCATCGTGCTGGCCCGCGGCGGGGGCAGCGTGGAAGACCTGCTGCCGTTCTCCGACGAGGCGCTGTGCCGCGCCGTCGCCCGCGCCAGGACCCCGGTGGTCTCGGCGATCGGCCACGAGCCGGACACTCCGCTGGTGGACCACGTCGCGGACAGGCGCTGCTCGACCCCCACCGACGCCGGCAAGTGCGTGGTACCCGACGTCGCGGAGGAGACCGCCATGCTCCATCAGCTGCGCCTACGCGCCCGGCGTGCCCTGCACGGCTGGGTGGAGCGGGAGCGGCGGCTGCTTGACGCGCTGCGCACCCGGCCCGTGCTGGCCCACCCGCTGCGCCCGCTGGCCGAGCACCACCGGATGGTGAGCGAGCTGCGCACCCGGGCCGAGCGGGCCTTGCTCAGCGACGTGCGCACCGCGGAGGATGGATTGACCCATACCGCCGCGCGCTTGAGCGCGCTCGGGCCGGCGGCCACCCTGGCCCGGGGATACGCGGTGGTCCAGCGGGCCGGCGCGGGCAGGAACGGGCCCGCGCCGGTGCTGCGATCGGTCACCGAGGCTCCCGAGGGCGCCGCGCTGCGGATACGGCTGGCCGACGGGGCGGTGGCTGCGATGGTGACACGGTGAACGCTGAGCGCGGGGCGCCCAATGGCGCCGATCCCGCCACCCTGGGATACGAGGCGGCCCGGGACGAGCTGGCCGAGGTCGTCCGCCGGCTGGAGAGCGGGGGCCTGTCCCTGGAGGACTCGCTGGCGCTGTGGGAGCGCGGGGAGCAGCTCGCCGCAGCCTGCGAGCGGCACCTCGCGGGCGCCCGGGAGCGGATCGAATCGGTGATCGCAGCCCGGGAACAACAGCCTGACGAGCAATCGCAGCCGCAGTAACGAACCTGGGAGGATTACCAGCGGGGCGCTGTGAATTCCGGGAGGACTGATGAGCATTTTGCCGACTCAACGGCAGGGCCCGACACCGGAGGAACCGGACCGTAACCTCGCGATGGAATTGGTGCGGGTCACCGAGGCCGCCGCGATGGCCGCCGGCCGCTGGGTCGGCCGCGGCGACAAGAACGGCGGTGACCAGGCGGCGGTCGACGCCATGCGCAAGCTGGTCGGCTCGGTGTCGATGCGCGGCGTGGTGGTGATCGGGGAAGGGGAGAAAGACGAAGCGCCAATGCTGTTCAACGGCGAAGAAGTCGGCAACGGCCAGGGGCCGGAATGCGACGTGGCGGTGGACCCGATCGATGGCACGACGCTGATGAGCAAGGGCATGCCGAACGCGCTGGCGGTGCTCGCGGTAGCGGAGCGGGGAACCATGTTCGATCCCTCCGCGGTGTTCTACATGGAGAAGATCGCCACTGGGCCGGAAGCGGCCGAGGTCATCGACCTGTCGGCGCCGGTCGCGGAGAACATCAGGCGGGTCGCCCAGGCCAAGCGGATGGACATCTCCGATATCACTGTCTGCATCCTGGACCGGCCCCGGCACAACGATCTGGTCCGCGAGGTCCGCGAGGCCGGCGCCCGGATCACCTTCATCACCGATGGTGACGTCGCGGGGGCGATCGCCGCAGCCCGCCCAGACACCGGCGTGGACCTGCTCATCGGCATCGGCGGCACCCCGGAGGGCATCATCAGCGCCGCCGCGCTGCGCTGTATGGGCGGGGCGATCCAGGGCCGGTTGTGGCCCCGGGACGACGCCGAGCGGCGGGCGGCCCTTGACGCGGGCCACGATCTGAAAGCGATCCTCACCACCGAGGACCTGGTCCGGGGGGAGAACGTGTTCTTCTGCGCCACCGGCATCACCGACGGCGAGCTGCTGCGCGGGGTAACCTATCACGCTGGGGGATGCCGCACTCATTCCATCGTGATGCGCTCCAAATCGGGCACCGTGCGGATGATCGACAGCGACCATCGGCTGACCAAGCTGCGCCGGTACGCCGCCGTCGACTTCGATCAGCTCCCGCGCGCATGACCCGGCGATTCCGTGTCGAGCGCGACACCATGGGTGAGGTGCTAGTGCCCGCCGAGGCTCTGTACCGGGCGCAAACCCAGCGCGCGGTGGACAACTTCCCGATCTCCGGCCAGGGCCTGGAACGCGCCCAGATCCGCGCGCTCGGATTGGTCAAGGCCGCCTGCGCCCGGGTGAACGCCCAGCTCGGCGTCCTCGAACCGGCGCTGGCCAAGGCGATCGCCATCGCCGCCGACGAGGTGGCCGCTGGCGCGCACGACGCGCAATTCCCGATCGATGTGTTCCAGACCGGCTCGGGCACCAGCTCGAATATGAACGCCAACGAGGTGATCGCCACGCTCGCGAGCCGGGCCCTTGGCGCGCAGGTGCATCCCAACGACCACGTGAACGCCTCCCAGTCCTCGAATGACGTGTTCCCGGCGACCATCCACCTGGCTGCCACCGAGGTGATCACCCGCGACGTGATGCCCGCTCTGGAGCACCTGGCCGCGGTTCTCGCACGGCGCTCCCGGGACTGGTCGGAAGTGGTCAAAGCGGGCCGCACCCACCTGATGGACGCGGTGCCGATCACCCTGGGCCAGGAGGCCGGCGGGTGGGCCTCCCAGGCCCGCTACGGTGTGGAGCGGCTGGCCAGCTGCCTGCCCCGGCTGGGCGAGCTGCCCATCGGCGGTACCGCGATC
>DASTBN010000029.1:0-2111 GCA_035712045.1 Pseudonocardiaceae bacterium | reverse complement strand
GCAGGGGCCCAGCGGGACCCGGTCACCCTCGGGTGCCCGGTCCATGACCTCGTGGTTGGTGTCGTCGGAGGTCTCGGTCAGCCCGTAGGCGTTGAGCAGCCTGATCCCGGGCTGGGCTGCGAACCAGCGCTGGATGAGCTCCCTTTTCACCGCCTCGCCGGTGACCGAGACATAGCGCAAATCCGGCAGCTCGCGAGGGTGCGCCTCTAGATAGGACATGACGACCTCAAGGTAGGAGGGCACCACCTGGAGCACGCCGACCTGGCCGCGGGTGATCGTCTCGACGAACTGCGCCACGTCCAGAATCACTTCTTGCTCGATGAGCAGGGTCCGCCCGCCGACCAGCAGCGCGGAGATCAGCTGCCACAACGAGATGTCGAAGCACTGGGGTGCCACCTGGGCGACGACGTGCCCCTCGCCGATCTCCAAGTCCTCGATCTTGGCGTAGAGATGGTTGAGCATGCCCGCGTGCTCGCACATCGCACCCTTGGGCGCCCCGGTGGAGCCGGACGTGAAGTAGATGTAGGCGAGCTGGTCCGGGGCGACGCGCACGCCGAGATCACCATCGGGATGGTCTTCCTGGTAAGCCGCGTCGATGAACAGCGTCTGGACCCCGGGCAACGCATCCAAGGCCGCTTCGAGTGTGCTGGTGCTGCCGTGCTCGGTCAGCGCAAACTGGCACTCGGCCCGGGACAGCGTCCTGGCGATGCGATCGGCCGGGAAATGCGGCTCGATCGGCAGATACACCCCGCCCGCCTTGAAGATCGCGATAACCGATGCCATCCAGTCCAGGTTGCGCTCGGTCACCACCGCGACGACACCCTCCCGGCGCAATCCCCGCGCCAGCAGGGCACGTCCGAGCTGGTTGGCGCGTGCGTTGAGTTCCCGGTAAGTCCACTGTGTCTGGCCGTGGACGGCCGCGATGGCGTCGGGGTGCGCCGCCGCCCGCTGCTCGAACAGCTCGTGGAACCGGCGATCCGGTAGTTCCCGACGCGGTCCCGCGAGCCCGTCGAGCTGGAAGTGCAGTTCTTCCGCCGAAAGCAGACTGTGACGAGCGTGCTCGGCATCCAGATCAGCGGTGATCAGCGTGAGCGCGCGGCGGTAATAGCCAGCGATCCTGGCCGCGGCCTCAGCGTCGAGCACCTCAGTCCGGTACCACAACCGCAACGTGAGCTGACCCTCGTGACGCGAGATCCCCACCCACAGCACGGTGCCCATGGCGAGCTCAGGGGTGCCGCTACCGTCCCCGGCCGGATCGAATACGACCTCAAACGTGACATCCGATCCGTGGGTCAGATCATGGGCCGGGAACTCGGGAGCCGGCAGTTCAGCCGCGGCTCGATGGGTCTCCAGCAACAGTGCCCGCCACGATTCGGGCGCGGTGCTCAGCTGGCAGGACACCGCGCGCCCACCCGCCACCGCGACGTAGCCGGTCACGACCTCGCGCTCACCGGCCAGGGCAGCGAGCACCTTGGCATGAGACGCCAGCAGCACTGAACGCAACGGCACCGCCACCTCTGCGGCTAGCCGCCGCAATCCCGCCTCTAGGTCGAAGGGGATCGTCATCGTGTGCTCCGCGACACCCGTTACCGGGTTCAAGGTCCATTGCGGGATCATGGTGAATCCGCTGGCGACCGGCACGCCATGCCGGGATTCCTGGCCAGCCTTCGCCAACGTAGTCATCGTTTTCCCCACCTCTCACTTACCAAACCCGGTATTAGTTACCGTTGACCACAACGGCGGGCGGTTATCGGATCGCCCGGTGTCCGCGGGTTTCTCGGACAGTAAGCAGGATCCGCTTCGGGAACCCTCCCGAGCGACCGGGCTGTCCCCACACTCGCCGGTGCGGACCCCCTAATCTCAGGTAGGGACAACCCCCTGGGGCGATGACCAAGCGGAAACGGCCCTGGCGCATCAGGCGACCCGGTATGGCTTGGGGTTGGGCTGCCCGGTTAGCGGAGTCGAGAGTTTCCCTATTGCTCAGATAGTCAAGAAAGCCGGAAAACGGATATACAGGAGATATGGGACGCATGTCTCCTGACGACCCGTCCAGCGGGGCCGCAGCGGTGGGATGCCCCGGTATCAACAATCACATGGCCGGTCTCTAGTCA
>DASTBN010000028.1:0-4580 GCA_035712045.1 Pseudonocardiaceae bacterium | reverse complement strand
CTCCAGCTCAGGCACCCGAAGATCAAACCGCACACCAGCCGATCACAGCGTGACCGACACGCACATATCGCCGACCACCGCATCAGCACGCCACCAGCAGCGGGTCAGCCCAGGTCAGCCCACGGGCTGAATACTTACGTCTCAGCGTTGGACTATGTGGCCCTGCGAGGCGGGCCTCATGCCAGAAGGAGTACGCCAAGTCGGCGGCTGATACCGCGGGTATGCAGGCCGGCAGTGCGCCATCTCCCGCCAACAGCGCCGCCAGCTCACCAGGCACCCTCGTGAGGTCCACACCGCGCCATGCCGGGCCCCGCGCGCTCCAAGACATCACAGCCTGGCAGGCCACCTACCCTCCGCGCCGGCGGCATCACAGCGCGCTGAGGCCTATGGGCCCATGTTCCCGATGATCTTCCGGCCGCCGTTCCGCTGATTCCCCAGGCACGCGGCAGCGGCAGAACCAGAGTTCGCGGGCAAGTCACCAGTGAGATCCCGGGGTATGGCAAGCTCCGCGCCACCCGCACGCTGTAGGAGGTGGTGCGCTATGCCCGCAGTGAGTCCCGAGGCCCGGCTGCTCGTCGTCGATGATGAGCCCAACATCGTCGAGTTACTCTCGGTGAGCCTGCGTTTCGTGGGCTTTGAGGTGATCAGCGCCACCGATGGCGTCGAGGCGATGCGGCGGGCCCGGCGCGACCGGCCCGATCTGCTGGTGCTCGATGTGATGATGCCTGGCCTGGATGGTTTCGGGATGGTGCGCAAGCTGCGCGGGGAGGGCCTGAACATGCCGGTGCTCTTCCTCACCGCGCGGGATGGCACCGCTGACCGGGTGACCGGCCTGACCCTGGGCGGCGACGATTACGTGACCAAGCCGTTCAGCCTGGAGGAGGTGATCGCGCGAATCCGGGCGATCTTGCGCCGGGCTGGGTCCGGGGTGGAGCGGGCCAGCGCCCAGCTGAGTTTCGCCGATCTGGAACTCGATGACGACACCCATGAGGTGCGCAAGGCCGGCGAGCTCGTCGAATTGTCCCCCACCGAGTTCAAGCTGCTGCATTATTTCATGTCTAACCCGGGGCGGGTGCTATCTAAGACCCAGATCCTGGAGCATGTGTGGAACTATGATTTCAACGGCGATTCCGGCGTGATCGAGTCCTACGTCTCCTATCTGCGGCGCAAGCTCGACACCGGTGGGCCACGGCTGCTGCACACCGTGCGCGGCGTGGGCTACGTGCTACGAGTGCCCCGGGCATGATGACCGCCGCCCCGATCGCCGTCAGGATCCGCCGCGCTGGCCGGGCCGCGGGCCGCGGGTGGGCAGCGACACCGCTATGGCTGCGGCTGGTCGCCGCGGTCCTGGTCCTGGTCGCGCTAGCGCTCGGGGCCGCCGGGGTGGCGACGGTCGCCGCGCTGCACCGATACCTGCTCTCCCAGCTGGACACCAAACTCACCCATCACAGCGAGGTCGCCCTGCGGCGGCTGTACCTGGGTTCCCCGCCTGGCCCAGGGGATCGTGACCGGGGTGATCCCAGCAGGCTGCGGCTGCCCAGCGCGTTCTTCACGGCCTCCACCGACCGGGCCGGCACCCTGGTACAGACGCTGGATTCCCCGCTGGAGCCTGGTCAGCCGGGCCCCGTACTGCCTTCGTGGACTCCCGGGCAGGTCGCACGCTTGAATCATCATCTCGTGACTGTGGCGGCGGCGAAGGGTAGCGGGTCGTGGCGGCTGCTCGCGGCCCCATTACCGGATGGCTCCGGCAGCTTGCTGGTCGCGACCAGCCTGGCCGATGCGGAGGCCACACTCTCGCAGGTGATATCCCTGGAGGTGAGGATCGGCGGGGTGGTGCTGGTGCTGCTCGCCGGAGTGGGTTACCTCATGGTGCGCGGCACGCTGCGGCCGCTGGCGAGGGTGAAGGACACCGCGGAGGCCATCGCGGCGGGTGATTTGACGCGCCGGGTGCCTGAGCACCCGGCGCGTACCGAGGTGGGGCAGCTGTCGGGCGCGCTGAATGGGATGCTGGCCCAGATCGAGTCGGCGTTTCGGACCCAGCAGGCCTCGGAGGCAGCGGCGCGGAGTTCTGAGGAGCGGATGCGGCGTTTCGTCGCAGACGCCAGCCACGAGTTGCGAACGCCGCTGACCTCGATCCGCGGTTTCGCTGAGCTCTACCGCCAGGGCGCGGCCGATGATGTGCCCCGGCTGATGCAACGGATCGAGTCCGAAGCGGCCCGGATGGGGTTGCTGGTGGAAGACCTGCTGCTGCTGGCCCGGATGGACGCCCAGCGGGAGCTCGCCCGGGCACCGATTGACCTGGTCGCGCTGGCCGCGGACGCGGTGCACGACGCCCGC
This sequence comes from Pseudonocardiaceae bacterium, assembly GCA_035712045.1. Taxonomy (GTDB): domain Bacteria; phylum Actinomycetota; class Actinomycetes; order Mycobacteriales; family Pseudonocardiaceae. The sequence continues at coordinate 2,243 of DASTBN010000028.1, read as the reverse complement.
GCGCTGTCTCCGGACCGGCCGGTCGCCCTGGAGCTCGGTCATGGCGATCGGGTGCCTGTGGTGCTCGGGGATGAGGCCCGGCTGCGCCAGGTGCTGGGCAACCTGATGACCAACGCTCTCACCCATACCCCCGCCGGCACCCCCATCACCATCGCGGTGAGCACCGAGCCTGGCTGGGCCGTGCTCCGCGTCGCCGACCAGGGCCCGGGACTGTCACCCCACGATGCCCAGCGAGTCTTCGAGCGGTTCTACCGCGCCGATTCCGCCCGCACCCGCACTCGTGGCGGGACCGGGCTGGGCCTGTCCATCGTGGCCGCGCTCACCGCCGCCCACGGCGGCACCGCCGAACTCGACACCGCTCCCGGGGCCGGGGCGGTCTTCCGCATCCGCCTCCCCCTCCCCGCCGGTGAGGGCGGGGAAGAGGTCGCCGACTTAGCGGAGGCCGCGCCAGCCGGGATACCGTAGGCGGCGCCGCGACCAGGTCCCCGGAGCTTCGGCGTTTGAGTCGAGTTCTGGGTTCGGCGCGGGTGATCATCCGGCCCCAAGGTACCAGTGCGATCACTTGCGGGACAGCCATCATGATCGGGGGTCCGGGATTGTCGGACGGTTCTCCGACGATGATCACGGGACGCTGGTGGTGATAGGACGGGGTGAACACCCGTACGTGGGCATAGCCAGTGGGCCAACCGGGCAGCTGGTAGTTCGCGACGGTGGCGATTGGTCAGTAACACCGCAGGCGGGTGCGAGTGAATCATGGCTGGTAGCGGTAGCCCAGGCCGGCTTCGGTGAGCAGGTAGCGCGGGTGGGCCGGGTCGGGTTCGAGCTTGCGGCGCAGCCCGGCGATGTGAAATCGCAGGGCATCTGTTTCGGTGCGGTAGCGGGGTCCCCAGATCTCGGTGAGGAGTCGCTGGGATTCCACCAGGGCACCGGGGTGGCGCAGGAGCAGGGCGAGGATTTTCCATTCGGTGGGGGTCAGGTGCGCTGCCGGGGGGTTGTTCGGCGGCGCGGGTGGTTGACCGGTGCCGGTGGGCGCTGGGACGCGGCGGGTGATGCGGTGGGCCGATAAATCGATGGTGTAGTCACCGAGGCTGATCAGTGTGCCGATGTCGGCGGGGGCCTGGTGGCGCAGCGCGGCCCTGACGCGGGCGAGCAGCTCGTCCATGTTGAACGGTTTGGTGACGTAGTCGTCCGCGCCCGCGTCCAGGGCCCCGACCTTGTTGGCGGGATCGGCCCGGCCGGACAGCACGATGATCGGGACCTGGGTCCAGCCGCGCAGGCCGGTGATGACCTCGATGCCGTCGATGTCGGGCAGGCCCAGGTCGAGCACCACGACGTCGGCGGGACGACGGGCCACGGCGGACAGCGCGGCCGCGCCGTCCGAGGCGGTATCCACCTCGTAGTGCCGGGCGCGCAGGTTGATCCGCAAGGCGCGCAGCAGCTGCGATTCGTCATCGACGATGAGGATGCGGGTCACGCCGGGATCTCCTCACTATTCACCTCGGCGGGACCGGGCTCGGGAGTGGTGAGCCGCACGGTCACCACCATGGTCAGCCCGCCGCCGGGGGTGTCTTCGGGAGTCAGCGAGCCGCCCATGGCTTCGACCAGCCCCCGGGACAGCGCCAGCCCGAGTCCCAGGCCGGTGGTGTTGTCCCGGTCACCGAAGCGCTGGAACGGCAGGAAGATGTGCTCCCGGTCGGTGTCGGGGATGCCCGGCCCGCGGTCGATCACCCGTAGTTCCGCCTGATCGCCCAGGGCGCTGGCGGTCACCATCGGGGGGTGGGAGGCGGGGCTGTAGCGCAGCGCGTTGCTCACCAGGTTGGCGATCACCCGCTCCAGTAGCACCGGGTCGGCCCAGACCGGCGGCAGTGCCGGCGCCGGTTGCCAGCGCACCGCGGCCGCTTCGGGTCCCAGCCCGTCCAGGGCGATCGGGATCAGCTCATCCAGCACGACCAGCTCGCGGTGCACGGCCAGCGCCCCGGCTTGCAGCCGGCTTAAATCGAGCAGGTTGTCGATCAGCCGGGTCAGCCGCTGTAACGACTCATCTGCGGTGGCCAGCAACTCGGCCTGGTCCTCGGCGTTCCAGCTGACCTCGGGGTTGCGCAGGCTGGTGACCGCGGCGCTGGCTGCGGCCAGTGGGGTACGGAGGTCGTGGCTGACCGCGGCCAGCAGCGCGGCGCGTGTCCGGTCGGCTTCGATCGCGGGTTTGGCCGCGGCGGCCTGGCGGGCCAGCAGGTCGCGGTCCA
>DASTBN010000027.1:0-11393 GCA_035712045.1 Pseudonocardiaceae bacterium | reverse complement strand
CACACACTGAACTGGTCCAGCGTGATCAGCGGTGAGAGATTCGGTTCGCCCAGGTAGGGATCGTCATCGGCGACCCAGATCATGAGGCGCCCGGCGTGGCCTCCGGCGGCGGCCCGGACCCGGGACATGATGACCTGGATCTCATCCACGCCCAGTTCAGCGGCCACGGTGTCACGTTTGGCGATCGCGTCCGCGGCGGTCTTGCCACCGCCGCGGGGCAGATCGAGAGTGACGGCCCACCCGTTGCCATCCCGCAAGGGTGGAGTGACCAGTTGCGGGATGGCGTCGGCCTTGACTAGCCCGGCGGCGCGCAGGGCGCCGGTGAGCATGTCCGCCGAGAGCTCCAGCGCCACCGGCAGCACCGGCCCGGCGGGCAGCACCGGCGTGGTGCGCGGGCGGCCCAGCCACAGCGAACCGAGCACCACCCCGGCCCCGGCCCACCCGAGGAACACCCGGCCCCAGGTCAGGAACCCAGCCGCGGTGGTGGCCCCGGCGGAGAGCGTCAGCCAGGCGGTGGTGGTGATCCGGGTCTGGGCCAGCGCGCGGCGTTCGATGATCAGCTCCCGGACCAGGTCCCACCGCCTGGCCTCCTGGGCGGCGGTGATCAGCGGCCGGTACTCCCGCCGCCCAGTCACCCACCGCAGCGCGGTGGCGAGGCCCCGGGCGGCACCGCGCACGCTCCACCAGCACAACGCCAGCCCATAACTGGGCACGCGTACCGCGTGGAAGCCCAGGTGCCGGGCGGTGTAGCGCAGAGCCCACCGCAGGGTGGCTCGCGCGGTGGCCGGTGAGCGCAGCCACAGCGGCAGCACGACTGGCAGCGGACGCCGAGTGTAGTCCCGCTCGCTGGGGAGCTCCCCGCCCGGCACCCCGGGTGAGGGGTCCGGCCGGTCGCCCGGCGCGGGCGTGGCCGGGTCGTTGATGTCTAGGGTGCTCATCGCGTGCTCCGGTGGTGGGTGGGCTGGTGAAGGAGTTCGGTGACGGAGAACATGCGGGCGATGGCGCTGCCCGCGAACAGCGCGGGCACCCCGAACGCGACAGCCCAGGCGTAGGGGTCGGTGGTGAAGGACACCACCGCCCACTGCATCCCTGCGATCACCACGGCGCTGCCCAGCGCCCGGAGGAGGTTGCCGCCCATCCGGGTGACCTGTTGTGTCTGGCGGGAAACCCGGTAGGCACTGCGCGCGCCGCTGCGGAACGCGGCCACCACACCCACCCCGGCGGCCACCGCGAGCACGACCAGCACCAGTCCGCTATTCGCCGTGCTCATCGGGGCTCACCCCCACAGGCCTCGCGGGCCTCGCGGGCAGCCGGGCGGGACTCCAGCTCGCAGCACCGGCGGCAATGCCGGTATTCACTCACCGCCACCAGCCCTGCGGGCAGGACCGGCAGGCGCCACGCACTGAATTGGTGGCCCTCAGCCTCACAGCGCAGGATCGGTGCGCAGGCCGGGCACACCAGGCGCCCATCCGGCCCACCGCGCCACCTATTCGCGGTAGCGGCGGCCAGCGCGGCGCGCTCGCTGCGGTAGTGCGCCTGGAACTCGGGGTGCCCCAGCGGGTCCCCGCAGTGGTCACAATCGACACTCACGCAGGTGTGCAGCCGTATCATGTGGATCTCCTCAATCGCTCGTCGTGGGTGGTAGAGGTGACCCGGTTCGGCGGGAGTTGCTGGCAGGCACGGGACCGCCGAGCCGGGGAAACCAGACCGCGGGTCAGGGCGCGTTGAGCGGGTCTCGCCGCGCTTGTCGACCTCTGTCATGGCGTGTATGAAACCGGTTTTCCACCCGGATCTCCCTCCCCGCGCGGAGAGGGTTTTCTCCCGTGATCGCGACCCGCTGACCAGCGCGAACAGCGTCTTAGCGGAGTGTTTCCCCCGATGCCCGCCAGGGCGTGATGACCTGGGGAGTACGGTGCGGCGGTCACCATCACCACACGCGGTGTGATCCCAGCGTCCGAGGGGGGTGCATGGCCCCGGCCAAGACCGGTAGCCGAGCCGAGCGGGAGTCGCTGCGCGCGGCCATGCTCGCTCAGGGGTATGGGGTTGATGAGATCGCCGCCGAGATGCGCGTGCGGTGGGGATTCGCCCTGCGCGCGGCGTACCGGCACGCGAACGGGCTCACGCTGGACCAAGCGGCGCAGCGGTGCAACACCGTGGCCAACGACGCTGATGCGCGCATCAGCGGGAGCCGGGTGTGCGACTGGGAGAGCTGGCCGCACGCGGGCCGGCGACCGTCTGCGTTTAACCTGGTTGTGCTGGCCAAGTCCTACGACACCCAGCCACGCCGGCTCATCTCCCCCGAGGAGTGGCAAACGCTGGACGAACGCGAGCGGCTAGTCCTGACCGAACTCGCTTCCCCGACCAGACAGCAGCACCCCGGCGGTGGAGGACTGGCCACACCCCGGGAGGGCAGCGGCGCCACCGCGGCAGGGGAGCGCGGTACGGACCAGCCCACCGCGCTGGCGCTGACGGCGGCGGTAGCGCGGGATTCGCTGGCGTTCGCCAGGTGGGCTGAGACCTCGAACGTCAGTGCGTCCACGCTCGATCATGTGATCTGCGAACTGTCCAGGATCGCGATCAACTACGTGCATGCCCCGTTGCTGCCGTTGTTCCGTGACCTCATCGGGCTGCGGGGGGTTGCCTTCGATCTGTTGCGCACCGGCAGGCAGTACCCCCAGCAGGCACGAGAGCTGTTCTTCCTCGCGGGCACGAGTTGTTTACTGATGGCCCATGCCACCCAGAACCTGGGCGACTCGGCCTCGGCGATGGCCCAGGTTCGTGCCGCACTCACCTGTGCTGAGCAAGCCGACCACAACGGCCTGCGAGCCTGGACCCACGGCACCGCCGCGCTGATCGCCGAATGGACCCACCAGTACCGGCGAGCCGTCGAGTTCGCCCAGCGCGGAGAGCCCTTCGCGGCCACTGCGGATTCCCGGGTGCGGCTGGCGTTACTGGAAGCCCGCGCCGCGGCCCGCACCGGCGACCGCCGCCTATCCCTCGACGCACTCGACCGCGCCACTCGCGCCCGGGACACCCTCACCTCGAACGACGAGTTAGAGCAGTTCGGCGGCTTATTGCGCTTTCCCGTCGCCAAACAGCACTACTACGCCGGGAGCACCTACGCACTACTCGGCGAACCCGAACCCGCCCAGGACAACGCCTCGCTGGCCATCGGGATGTACGAGACCGGGCCCATCGAGCAACGATCCTACGGAGACGAAGCGTTAGCACGCGTCGACGTGAGCACCGCACGACTAGCACTCGGAGACTTAGACGGAGCCCGGGAGGCACTGCGGCCCGTGCTCACCCTGGCACCCGAACGGCGCATCGAACAACTAGCGTTCGGCCTAGCCCGGGTGCGATCCGCACTCATCGTGCCCCGGTACGCCCGCGCCTCGATCGCCCGGGAAATCGTCCAGGACGTTGACCAGTACCAGGCGGAGTCGGTGACACACTCGCTCCTGCTGATGCGATAACAGCCATTCTCTTGCCTGTGATCCATAAAGCCTACCCGCCGATGGCCACCCACTGGCAGAGGCTACAGAATTTATCGCGTCCTCCTGATTCGCCGACCCCTCGACCAGTGACAACGTAATTGTCGCCCGACATTAGCGTCCTCATTGATTCGAGTAACCTCCCGCAGCCCCCGTCGCGGACCCCGGGCCTGCGGACTTCGCGCACTTGGCAACCTTCCGGGATTCGCGAAAATCCGTATTGGCGTAGCTCCTTCCCGGATCAGCAACGCCGCGCCATGGCGACACCACAAAATCGCGTCACAAACACTTCACGGACGCACTGCCGATGCTTGAGCTAATAAGATTGACTTACCGCAACGACCCCGGTGCCAGGACAGAATAACCCCATTCCAGCGCGCGACCCGCACCTTTGCCGGAGATAACCAGAAAGCCACACGCACCCATGGCATACCACTTGGATACGCACACGACCCCCCGCCCGCGAGACCAGGATAGCTCCCCGGGCGGGTACGGATCGGATGGCGACCGCCGGGTGCGTGCCGGAAGCGCTCCCGTGGAGTGCGTCCCGGTGAGCGGGCGGTGGGCGGTGTCCCCCTGGGACGCCAAGGCGCATTCCCTGCGGCTGAGTGATCACTCGCCGGTGCTCCAGACGCGGTGTGGTCATGCGCTGCCCGCAGGAGTGGTAGCGCAGGACCGGCTGCCGGGGTGGCAGTGGTGTGTGCCGTGCTTGATGGCGCACCTCATGCCCGAGCCGGTGCCCGCCCGTAAGACCCCGGCTGGCCGCCGGTTGAACCCCGCCCCGTTTTCTGTTCCTGGCGGCCAGCCGGTACCAGCTCCAGCCCCCGCCGGGCGCGCCGCCTGGCGGATCAGCACGGGCTGCGGCGATGGAAACAAGAACCGTGACCAGGGCGGAGCGTCATGACCAGCGGAGTTCAGCCCCCCAGTGGACCACCGGTGCACACCGGGGATCCCATGGATCGACGCGTACTTGATCTTCCGGCAGGCGTGGGCGGACGGTGCCACCGAAGGCGAACTCAACGACCTAGCGGCCGAGTGCAAGCGTGGGCTGCCCAGCTCGGCGCCGCCGGTCCCGGCGGCGATGTTCATCCACCGCGACATCCTCATCACCGCCGGGCACAAGGCGATAACTCCCCCGCTGGTCGCGGCGCTGTGGGTGCCAGACGGGATACGCACCGCCCAGTGAATGCGGGCCCGGTGACATCGTTGCTCTCAAGCCCACCCGCGGTGGTGAGGAAAGGCGCACCCCATGGGCCGTAACGGCGGCTACACCCCCAGCACCGCACCCACATCGTGGGTATTCCTCGGCCGTCCCCGGGTGGGCGGTGTCACCATCCGGTGGAAACGAGGTGACCCGCTAGCCTGCGTGCTGGGTGGTCACCGGGTAGGCGAGCACGGAATGAGCCACGTCCTGGATACCATCCCGGTCCTGCCGGGTGGCTGGACTGACCTCGCCGAGATCCGCCAGCTCGGCCAGAAATGGCTCCAGGCCACCAGCGCCGGCCCAGCTCCGTGACCATCGTCCCCGGCCGATAATGACCTCGCTCAGCGTGTCAGAAGCAGCGAGTTCGCCACTGACCCGGCCTGGAAATCGTCGACCTGCTGGGTGATCTCCCGGGCGAGCGGCACCCGGGCATATCGCGGTGCCCTCAGCGCGGAACGCACCCTGCCCAGGCCGACCGCGAGCTGTTCGATACGGCGCTCGGGCGCCAGCTCGAACACCGGGCGCAGTGCTTCCCCGGCGCCGTCCAGATCCCCCAGCGTCAGACGGGCTATGCTCACATCGACCCAGGCCAGCGCCTCATCGCCATAAGAGCGCTGCTCAGCCGGGCCCGCCTCATACATCGCGATCGCCAGCAGGCAGTTCCGCAGCGCATGATCGGCATCACCGAGCAGCATATGGGCGCTACCCGCGTAGCAGTGCTGCTTGGATACCGGGAAGCTGAGCAAACCACCGAACTCGCCCAGCTGGTCAGACCCGGCCGCACTGTCCCGGGCACGCTCGGCCCGGTCCAGGGCATCCAGGGTCAAGGCCCGGTCACCAGTCCGGGCGGCCGCACGGGCCTCCAGCGAGGCCAGCCGCACCCGGGATTCCGCGGTTGGCGCGAAGGGCTGTCCGCGCTGCGCGGAGTCGATGGCACGCCGGTGCTGGTAGGTCCACTCGGCGATGAGCGCGGCCGTGCCGTGTGCCCAGGCCCGCAACCCATGGTGATCAGCCTGCTCAGCACAGGTCAGCGCGGCCCGCAGCTGCGCCATCGCCGAAGCCGAATCGCCCAGGTTCTGCGAGGCGTGGGCGAGTAACACACAGCTCGTACCCGCCAGGAAAAACAGCTCGCGCGCCTCCTGGGGGTATTGCCGGCCGGTGGTGAGCACACCGAACGCCAGGCTCCGAAGCCCTACCAGGTCACGGAACAGCGGCGCGAGAGGGGCATGAACGTAGCTGATCGCAACCCTGCCGATCTCACACGTCAGATGATCCAGAGCGGACGCGCTCACATTCGAGGTCTCGGCCCAGGTCACGAAGGCCAGCGACTCCCGCGCGGCGGCGTGCACCTGCTCATACCCAGCTGGTCCCGCACTGTCCTCCCCCACCGGCGGTGCGTCGGCGGCACGCTCGGGTGGTTCCTCGTCGAGCAGCTGGTTGAGCGCGCCGAGCGAGAGCCCGAACGCCTCAGCGATCCGGGGACGCTGCCAGGGCTGCGGCACAGATTCTCCCGCCTCCCAGCGCGCCACGGTCGTGCGATCCACACCCAGCTGTTCAGCCAGACTCTCCTGGCTATACCCAGCGGTCTTACGCGCGTGGGCGAAGGAACGACGTTTGACCGCCATACCCCAAGACCTCCTCTAACCCGAGATTCGCGACGCTCGCAGCATAGCTGTGTCTGAGATCAGCACCACCGCGGCATAACAACGCCACAAAATCACCGCACAGACGCATCACCGGCACGCTGTCCCCACCGGAGCCAATGAGATTGACTGACTCTCACACGCGCACCCGGCAAGGCTTGCGGGATAATGAGCGCTACGCCTACACAATCGCCGCCACCGAAGCCGGCGCCCCACAGAAACCCACCCCTCCGCAGGTGATTAACCATGGATATCGCTGACTCACCGGGTGTTCCACCGGGCGTCCGCGTGGCCCCGCTTCAGGGTATCGAGCCGGAAATCCAATTCAGTCGCGGCCCGTTCGTCGCCGGTATCAGCAAGGCGGATATAGGACCCGAGGGTGTGGAGGTCTCGCATCTCCCGGAGGATGGGGAATCCCGGCCATCCGGTCACGTCGTAACCGTATGCTTGAGTGAACGCGTCACGCTCAGCCCGGGGCCTGCCGAACCGGGCACCCTGATGCGTGTTCACGAGGTCAAGCTCCCGCGGTCCCGTGCCGACCTCATCCCAGTCGCTAAGCAACGCCCGGTCACCATCCCAGAGCACATTTCCTGGATAGGCGTCACCGTGAATCCACCCATGCCCAAGAGGGAAATCAAGACGCGCGTACTCGTCAAGTAACTCAGTCCGGCGGGCGAGCAACCACGCCCGATCCCCGGCAGGCAAAACGACGCTAGCCCGCACGGAGTCGCCGAGATTCTTGAGCGGCTGATACGGGCGCAGCTCTACCGGAGGCACCGGAAGCGAGTGCAAGTGCCGCAATATCGCCCCGAGGTGACCAGCGGCTGGCTTGGGCCGGTCGCCCTGTGGATAATAACACCAGAACGTCACCGTGTAGTCATGTATGTCGAGCGGCTGCTCAACATCCACCGGGGCGACCGAGGGAAAATCTCGCTGGGTCAGCCACCGGGTGAGTTCCACAACCGTACGCGCGCGCCCGCGGTCATCAATATCATGATTCAGCCGGACAACAACACATTCCGCCTCGAACAAATACAGTGTCGCCGCGTGCTGATGCAAGGGCACCGCGCCAGAAGCATCAAGACCAGCACGTGAGCAGGCCTCGCCGAGAACAGCGAGAGGCGTGGTCGTCGTCACCGCCTCAACAGTAGCGAGCACGCCACCGATCCCGCCCGGGCAACAGTGACCGGCCAGCCGGGCGACCTCACCGAGGGCCAAGCAGCACCCGGGGAGCCGACTTCGTCAACCGCGTCAACACAGGGCGCACTCATGGGCTGGTCTGCGGTGCCGTCCGCGCCAGCACCAACACGGCACGGTAGCGCTGCTCGACAACAGTCATCTCCACCAGAGCCATTCCCGGCCCCTCACCGTCCATACAGGACAGCGAGAGAAAGCCGATCAGGCCCGATGTCAAGCATCAGCTGAGACCGCAACGCCAAGCACCAAGCGGGACCACATACCGCGTTACCCGCATGTATTGCCGAATCAGGCTCTAATGGATCAAGGCCGTCTTCGGCGGCGGGGACGTAGTGATTCAGTCGTCCGACTCGCCGGCCCGCCAGCTGATCCCGCACGCTGCGCGCGGCCTGTCGGCCGTGCTCGCGCGGGCCGGCTGGCGGGCGACGGTTGGTATGCACGTGCGGTGCCGATCCACTTGGCGTCGGCGGTTCGTCTCATTCTCAGGTAGCCGGTAAAGGTCGCGATTCCCTGCTTGTCAGCCGCGCACGGTCCAGGTCAGGGCGCCTGGGTGGATTGGGTCCCGGGGCAGAGTGTCAGGAAGTAGGGGTGATCGCGCTCGCCAGCGGCTACGATCTTCGTAGACGCCATGACGAGGTAGTTCAACCTGTCGGCGACGCGCAACGACGTGACTGGTGCACCGTTGGTGGGATCCCAGATTCGTATTTCTCCGCCGTTGTCGGCCGAGGCTAGCCAGGACCCGTCAGGGGCGATTGCCAACGCGACCACCCACTCGGTGTGGCCCGTGAGGGTGTGATACAGGGTGCCGGTGACCGGGTTCAAGACTTGTATCTCCCCCTCGTTATCGCCAGCGCAGGCTAGCCAGGTCCCATCCGGGGCGACAGCGAAAATTCCCAGCCAGCCGGTGCGGCCAGTAAGAGCGTGGCGGGCTGCACCGGTAACCGAGTCCCAGATCACAACTTGTCTATCGAAGCCTGAAGAGGCTAGCCAGGACCCGTCAGGGGCCACGGCCAATGCATCCACCGTCTTGGTGTGGCCGGTGAGGGTGTGGCGCACAGTGCCGGTGGCCAGATCCCATACCCGTATCTCTCCGTTGTGATCGGCGGAAGCTAGCCAGGACCCATCCGGGGCTACCGCTAACGCCATGACACGGCGAGTGTGGCCGGTGAGGGTGTGACGGACGCGGCCAGAGGCAAGGTCCCAGATGTGGAGGACCTCGCCCCAATTGCCGTCTGCGCAGGCCAGCCAGGACCCGTCTGGGGCCACCGCCAACGCCTCAATCGGAGAGGTCTGGTTGGTGAGCGTATGACGGGCCACGCCCGTGGCAGGGTCCCAGATTCGCACCTCCCCATCACTATGGCCGGAGGCTAACCAGGATCCGTCCGGAGCCACCGCCAGCGCGCTCCACGTCGGTCGGGCGTAGGTAAGCATGCAACGGATGCCGCCGGTAGCCGGGTCCCAGATCCACAGACCTGCATCACCATGGCCGCAAGCCAGCCAGGTGCCGTCCGGAGCCACCGCCAACTTGTTCACGCGGCCGAGGGGGTCGGTGAGGTCGACACGGTCTTCGTCGGTGGCCAGGTCCCAGATCCATACTCCCCCATGACCGCCATCGGCGGAGGCCAGCCAGGACCCGTCCGGAGCCACCGCCAACGCATCCACCCTATGGCCGGTGAGCCTCTGACCGAAACTGGGGGTGAGTGGGTCCCAGATATCCACCTCCCCGTCGTATCCGCCGCAGGCGAGCCAGGACCCGTCGGGGGCCACTACCAACGATGTCCCTCTGGCGCTGCGGAAAGCGGCGCGTGTGCTGCGATCGGCCGGATCCCAGACGCACACCCGCCCTCCGGCGTCTGCGGAGGCCAGCCAAGCCCCGTTGAGGGCCACCACCAGCTCATCTACCTGTTTGTAATGACCATCTACGAAGGTGTGGCGAATCGCTCCGGTGACCGGATCCCAGATACAGACCTCCCCCTCGCGGTGTCCGGACGCTAGCCAGGATCCATCCGGGGCTACCGCCAACGCCCCCACCTCGCCCTTGTCGGTGGCGATAGTGCAAAGGTTACGGCCAGCAATCGGATCCCACACCCGGATCCGCCCCTCACAGTCGGCGGAGGCCAACCAGGACCTATCCGGAGCCACCGCTAATGCCGTTACCTCGCTGGCGTGCCCGGCGAAGCAGTACCGGGCACTGCCGAGGATCGGGTCCCAGATGCACACTCTCCCTTGATCGTCGGCGGAGGCCAACCAGGACCCATCCGAGGCCACCGCCAACGCCGTTACCGTGCTGGTGTGGCCGGTCAGGGTGTATCGGGCGGTGCCGGTAACCGGGTCCCAGAGCCAGACCTGTGTGTCGTAGCCAGCGGAGGCCAACCAGGACCCATCCGGAGCCACCGCCAACGCCGCCACCGTGCTGCTGTGCTCGGTGAGGGTGTGACGGACCACGCCGACGGCCATGACCCGGTCCCAGATCCACACCTTCCCTTCGCTATCGGCGGCGGCCAGCCAGGACCCGTCCGGAGCCACCGCCAACACATCCACTCCGTCGGCGCGCAGGACCCGTGATAGCGCTGGGTGCGGCAGGTCGGACAGCGCGGTGACTGTGACCGGCCGTAGGTGCGGCATGCTCAGCCCGGCAACCAACTCCTCGGCGAAAGCCTTGGTCCGGCCATGGGCAGGCACTCGGGTGGCAAAGGTCGCCCCCAGCGATCCCGGCGGTTCCAGCGGCCCCAGGACATGAGCGTTTTGACGCACCACTTTCTGCAGTGCCTGGCATAGCGGGTCATCAGACAGGGCCAAGTCAACTTCCAGTCCTGCCGGTCCAACGTGCTCAAGTTTCCCGACCAGCCAGCGCGGATCATGCAGGCACGCCCTCAACTCATGCTTCAGCCCAGCACCTTGCAGATGTGTCGGCAGCCACTCCCACAAATAGGTCTGCTCTCTCGGTAGCTGCCACCACGCGGCGGTCCGGCCCTCCCCAGCCACGATGCTGCGGTGCGCATCGACCAGCGCACGGTGCAACTCACCGCGCCGATGCCGAGTTCGTGCGCATAGATAGGCGCGGATCACGTCATGCAACACCATCCACTCAGGGTCGTACCGGTAATCGCTGACCAAAGCCAGGGCAGACAGGCGCTGGCAAAACCGCCGAGTCTCAAAGGCCGACCAACCGCCAGTCGCCTCCCAGTAGTGCGCCAGTACCGCACCGGGTATTGCCACATCCTCCCCGAACACCGCCAGCTCCAAGTACCGGGACCGCTCCTCGGCAGTCAACCGAGCCAGACTGACCCCGATCGTGCGAGCCACGGCTTCTTCTCGCTCGTCCGCGTTGGTGACGTCCAGCACCGTTGGGCCATTCATACGCAGCTCGTGGAGGATCTCGCGCATCGAGTCGTCCGCGCTGCGGCCGGCATTGACGTCCACGCGCACCGCGTGATTGACCAGAGCGAGTAGCACAGGCCACCGCCCGGTCACCGCCAATAGCCCCATCACCACATCACCGGACGTCCCACCAACCCCGGCAGTTAGCAACTGAACGGCCTCACCCCGTGTCATCTCATCGACCCGCACCAGTTCGGCCGAAAGCGGCAAGACCCCCCGTACCCGCGTGGTAAACAACCGCACCGCCGATGACCCGTCGACCAGAAACGGTTTCACTTGCGCGGAAGTCCACACGTCGTCCACGACCAGCAACACCCGCCGATCCCGCAACACGCGCCCCAGCTCGGCGCCCGCCAGCAACGGATCGGTCAACCCGGGCCGTCCACCGCCAAGAAATTCCACGATGTCCGTGAGCCGCTCAGCTAGCTCCGGGCCTGCGGTGTCCTCGCCGATGGTCACCCACACCACGCCGTC
>DASTBN010000026.1:0-8971 GCA_035712045.1 Pseudonocardiaceae bacterium | reverse complement strand
TGGGGTCGAAGGTCCCGCCCATGACCCCGAGTCGCGCCGCGGACATGCGCGAAGCGTAGGCGAAAAGTTCTCCCGCTGACCCAGGCGGCGTTAGGCTGGCTTCCCAACGGGCCGAAGAAGGTCAGCGACCCAGCGACGGGGGCGGTTGTGGCGGGCAAGAGTCTCAGCGAGTCCTCGTCGAGGGAGCTCGCGCTCATGGATGCTCTGGGGTCTGGCTGCGTAGTCGAATGCAGCAACCTCACTGTCGAGCAGCTGGAGGCGAGCGACAACCCCCGTTACAGCGTCCCGGGCGAGCTCCTGCGGGAACTGGTGCTCGGGCGCGGGGGTGAGCGCCTGGACCCTCTGGGAGTGCGCCTGCATGGAGCGCGGATCACCGGGACACTCGATCTCACTCACGTTCCGGCCACAGTCGGGATCGAGCTGCGAGATTGCTACTTCGATCACCCGGTGCTGCTGGTGAGCGCCAGAATCCCGTGGCTGACCCTGACGGGCTCGCATATCCCGGCGCTCGACGGCGACGGGCTGCAGGTCGATGGCGACGTCCTGCTGAGCGGCGGATTCACCGCCAGCGGCGAGGGTGATCACGGGGCGCTGCGGCTGCTCGGTGCCCACATCAGGGGCCAGCTCAACCTCAACGGCGCGAGGCTGGGCAACGAGACCGGGCCCGCTCTCGTCGGCGACGGCCTGCATGTCGCTGGTGACGTCTTCGGCGGGGGTTTTATCGCCACTGGAGCGGGTGAGCTCGGTGCGATGCGGCTGCCGGGCGCCCGCATCCTCGGCCAGCTCAACCTCAACGGCGCCGAGCTGGCTAACCAGGCCGGGCCCGCTCTCATCGCCGATGGGCTGCGGGTCGGCGGCGGGCTGGTGCTCGCCCAGGGGTTCACCGCGACCGGGAACTGCGAGCGCGGCACCGTGCGGCTGCCAGGCTCCCGCATCAGCGGGCAGCTCAACCTCGATGGGGCGACCCTGATCAACCTGGCCGGGCCGGCGCTCGTCGGTGATCACCTTGATGTCGATGGTGGTGTGTTCCTCGACGGGCTTACCGCCACCGGAGCCGGCGAGGACAGCGTGGTCCGGCTACCGGACGCGCGGATCAGCGGCCAGCTCAACCTCGACCGCGCCGAATTGACCAACCCGGCGGGCCCCGCGTTCATCGGTGATCACCTCCGGGTTGAGGCCGATATGTTCGCCGAGGGATTTTCCGCCACCGGGCATTGCCCGGACGGCGCCGTGCGGCTAGCGGACGCCCGCATCGGCGGCCAGCTCAACCTCAGCCACGCGAAACTGACCAATCAGGCCGGCCACGCGCTGATCGGGGACCACCTTCAGGTCGACGCCGACATGTTCGCCGAAGGTTTCAGCGCCACCGGGCATTGCCCGGACGGCGCCGTGCGGCTAGCGGACGCCCGCATCGGCGGCCAGCTCAACCTCAGCCAGGCGAAGCTGGCCAATCCGGCTGGCCCCGTCCTCGATTTGGAGGACGCGGCGGCCAAACACCTGTTCCTGCCCGCCACGGTGATCTGCCCGCACGGCGCGGGTGAGAGCTGCGCCGCGCCGGGGCACCGGCTCACGTTATCCGGCCTGGCTTACACCTCGCTGCACGCGGTCGATTGGCACGAATGGCTGCACCTGATCACCGACCACACCCGGGACTACCGGCCGCAGCCCTATCAGCAGCTGGTCACCGCGCTGAAAGCCAATGGCCAGGAGTCCGCGGCGCGGGAAGTTCTCATTGCCGCGCAGCGGGATCGTGATCGCCGGGGCGAACTCGGTGGCCCGCTTATCAGAACCTCGCATCGGCTCTGGGGAGCGCTCGCTGGTTATGGTTATCGCAGCAGCCGCGCTGTCCTCGCTCTGTTCCTGGTACTGATGGTCGCGGCCGGGCTGGGTATCGCGGCTGGGCACACCCCGGCCGGTCCTGGCCGCTATGTGACCATGCACACCAGCCAGGCTCTCCATCCCGGCTCGCCGTGTTCGCTGGTCGAACAGGCTGGCGCGGGAATCGACCGCAGCCTGCCGCTATCCCCCGCGGGTATCGCCAGCCGTTGCGACTTCGACACCTCCACTTCCGTCGGCGAGGCATTCACCGTGGTCACCTGGCTGCTGCAAACCCTGGTCTGGACGCTCGCCGCACTCGCCATCGCCGGTTATGTCGATCTCATCCGGAAAACTAGCTCACCGGGATGACGACGAACTGCCGCAGGTAAAGGTCGGTGAATGTGACCGGCCCGCGCGGCCCCGGCACCCGGTCGACGTTGATCCCGGTCTCGGGGACCCGCCGGAGCTTGAACCCGTCGAGCAGGCGTGTGCTGGCGTTCCAGAACACCCCGGTACCGGCGTAGCTGTCCATGAATTCCCGCGCTGCGGCCTCGTCGCGGGTGACGATCGTCGCGGCCAGCCCGGAGGTCTCCTGGTTGGCGACCCGCGCGGCATCCCGGGGACCCCGTACCCGGCTCACGGTCAGCGTCGCCTCCCGGCCGGTGTCCAGCGCCCACTCATGCCCGAGCGGATGATCATGCGGCGGGAGCGACACGGTGATCCCCCGCTGCCGGAGGGTGTTCAGCAGCGTGTCGTGCAGCTCCTCGGGAGTGTCGTCGGCGATCAGCAGGAGGTTGACCCGGTTGCAGACGCCCAGCCGGTCCAATCCGCTCACCAGCAGCTCGACCGCGAGCGCGGCGTCCGCTTCAGGATCGATGTAGAGCACGCCGCCGCCGTCGGCGTGGGCTAATACCCGCACGCCGTGGCGGGCGCCCTCGGCGGCCAGTGTCCGGGTGGTCTCACCGCTGCCCCGCACGATGACCAGGGGGATCAGCTCGGGCTGCTGGACGAGGGCCAGCGCGCTGTCCCGGCGCGGGTCGGGAATCAGCTGCATCGCGCCAGGGTTCAGCCCCGCGTCGGTGAGCGCTGGTGCGATCACGTGCTCGTGCAGCGCCAGCGCGGAGCGAAGCGCCGCTGATCCGGTTCGCAGCACCCCGGCGTTGCGGGACTTGACCAGCTGCGAGGCGACGTCGACAGTGACATTCGGGCGGGCTTCGAAGGTGGCTCCCACGACACCGACCGGCCGCCGGCGCTCGATGAGCCGCAGCCCGTCCGGCCGGTCCTCCAGCACCCGGTCCCTGGCCGGGAACGGCACCCGCGCGAGCAGCTCGAGCTGACTGGCCATATCGCCCAGCCGCGCCTGCCCTAGCCGTAACCGGTCGATCAGCGCCTGAGTCATCCCCGCCCGCTGGGCGGCGGCGATATCGGCGGCGTTCGCTTCCAGCGCCCGCGCGGCGGACGCGGTCAGCCGCCGCGCCATCGCGGCCAGCGCCTCGTCGATCGCGTCATCCGGCGCGGTGGCCAAGGACTCAGCCGCGCCCTCCGCGCGCCGCGCGCATCCCGCGACAACCTCAGCCGCGCTCCCAGATTCTGTTCGCAGCCGCATGATCCCCACCCTACTTTCCCGCCTGTCGCGCTTAGACGGGGACGAGGTCATCGGCATGGATGACTTCGCGGCGCTGTTCGGGGGGCAGGGCATGTGTCGAGCGGCCGATCAGCCCGGGGAGTTCGGCCGCGTCGAAGCCGACCATTCCCCGGGCGACGACGATGCCGCGGCGGTCGATCAGGTCCACCACGTCGCCGGCCTCAAAGTCGCCCTCCACGCTGGTGATGCCAGCGGCGAGAAGGGAACGCCGGCGGTGGACCACGGCGCTCACCGCGCCGTCGTCGAGTTGTAGGCGGCCGGCGGCGCTCGCGGCGTGACGGAGCCAGAAGCGGCGGGCTGACAGGCGTGCCCCGGAGGGGGCGAACGCGGTACCGACATCAGCCATCGCCAAGGCCCGGTTGATCTGGGCGGCCGCGGCGAGGAGGACGGGGACCCCGGCGTGGGAGGCGAGGGTGGCGGCGGCGAGTTTGGAGACCATCCCGCCGGTACCCAGCGCGCCACCGGAACCGGCCCGCACACCACGCAGATCAGCTCGTCCCTGGACCTCCGGGATCAGCTGGGCCGGGCCGAGCCGGGGGTCGCTGTCGTAGAGCCCGTCGACGTCGGAGAGCAACACCAGCGCGTCGGCGCCTACCAGGTGCGCGACCAGTGCGGCGAGCCGGTCGTTGTCGCCGAACCGGATCTCCTCGGTGGCGACGCTGTCGTTCTCGTTGACCACCGGCACCACACCGAGCCCGCGCAGCCGCGCGAAGGTGCGCTGGGCGTTGCGGTAATGGGCGCGGCGGACCAGGTCGTCGGCGGTCAGCAGGATCTGCCCGACGGTGTGACCATGCCGGGCCCAGGATTCGGTGTAGGCGTGCGCCAGCGCCAGCTGCCCAACGCTGGCTGCGGCCTGCTGGGTGGCCAGGTCCCGGGGGCGGCGGCGCAGTCCCAGCGGGGCCAGGCCGGCGGCGATGGCGCCGGAGGACACCAGCACCAGCTGGGTGCCGGTCGCGGCGCGGGTGGCGAGCGCGTCGACGAGGCCGTCCAGCCTGGACCGGTCCAGGCCGCCGGTCGCGGTGGTGAGCGAGGATGAACCGATCTTGACCACCAGGTACCGCGCCTGCGCGACGGCCTGCCGGGTCGGGCTCACTCCCGCTCGGCCTCGGCATCGGCGGCTGGCTCACGCCGGGCCTGCCGGGTGGCTTTGCGCTGCGCGGCGCTGACGCGGTCATCGTGATCCAGCCGCCAGTCCGTCCCCCGCCCGCTGAGCCGGACGGCGGCGCCAGCGGGAGTGGCGGGTTCCCAGTCGAAGGTGACGTCGCCGATCGTGACCGGGCACCCGGCCCGGGCGCCCGCGCCAGCCAGCGCTTCCTCCACGCCGAGCCGGGCCAGCCGGTCGGCCAGGTAGCCGACGGCCTCGGCGTTGTCGAAGTTCGTCTGCCGCACCCACCGCTGCGGGCGGGCACCCCGGACGATAAACCCCTCAGGCCGGTCAGGGTCGGGAAGGACATCGAAGCGGGACTCGTCCACTGCGGCGGGGCGCAGCACCACACGGGTTGGTTCGGCCGCGGGCAGCGACGCCCGGTGCGCCCGGACGGCGTCGGCGAACGCGAAGCGCAGTTCCCGCAGGCCCTCGCCGGTCAGCGTGGACACGCTGTGCACGGGTAGCCCGCGCGCGGCTAGCTCGGGCCGGACCAGCTCAGCCAGTTCGCGGGCATCCGGAATGTCGATCTTGTTGAGCGCCACCAGCCGGGGGCGGGTGGCCAGCTCACCGCCCAGGGTCGGGGTGTAGGCGGCGAGCTCACGCTCAAGAGCGTCCACATCGGAGAGCGGATCCCGGCCGGGGGCGAGCGTCGCGCAGTCCACCACATGCACCAGCACCGCGCACCGTTCGATGTGCCGCAGGAACTCCAGGCCGAGTCCCTTGCCCTGGCTGGCGCCGGGAATCAGGCCGGGAACATCGGCGACGGTGAACACCGTGTCCCCCGCGCTCACCACACCGAGGTTGGGCACCAGCGTGGTGAATGGGTATTCAGCGATCTTGGGGCGGGCTGCGGAGAGGACCGACACCAGCGAGGACTTGCCGGCCGAGGGGAAGCCGATCAGCCCGACGTCGGCCACCGACTTCAGTTCCAGCACCAGCTCCCGGTCCTCCCCCGGTTCACCGAGCAGCGCGAAACCGGGCGCTTTGCGCGTCGTGGAGGCCAGCGCGGCGTTACCGAGCCCGCCCCGGCCGCCCGCCGCGGCGATGAACCGGGTGCCTTCCCCCACCAGGTCCGCGAGTACCTCACCGGCGGTGGTGAGCACCACGGTGCCATCCGGAACCCGCAGTTCCCGGTCTTCGCCCATCGCGCCGTTGCGGTTGCCGCCCTGACCCGGCTTGCCGCTGGAGGCCCGGATCTGGGAGCGGTAGTGGAAATCGAGCAGGGTGTGCACCCCGGGGTCCACGACCAGCACGACATCGCCGCCGCGCCCGCCGTTACCACCATCGGGTCCCCCGAGCGGCAGGAACTTCTCCCGGTGCACCGATGCGCAGCCATGCCCGCCGTCACCGGCGGTGAGGTGAATCACCACCCGATCGATGAAGCGTGACATGTCCGCCGTCCCTCACTCACGGTCACGGCCACGACGCGGGCGAGGGGCGGCCGGTTCTCGCCGGTCCCGCCCCTCGCCGGGTGCGTCGTGTGGGCCGGGATCAGGCCTCAGCCGGGACGATGTTGACGGTCTTGCGCCCGCGCTTGGTGCCGAAGCGCACCGCGCCCGCTTCCAGCGCGAACAGCGTGTCATCACCACCACGGCCGACGTGCTCACCGGGGTGGAACTTGGTGCCCCGCTGCCGGACGAGGATCTCACCCGCGTTGACCAGCTGGCCGCCGAACCGTTTCACTCCGAGCCGCTGCGCGTTGGAGTCGCGGCCATTCCGCGAGCTGGACGCGCCTTTCTTATGTGCCATTGGTGCTCACACCCTCATCGAAAGTCTCTCGCCAAACTCACGTGGTCAGATTCCGGTGACCTCGACGCGGGTCAGCTGCTGGCGGTGGCCCTGGCGCTTATGGTAGCCGGTCTTGTTCTTGAACTTGTGGATCCGGATCTTCGGGCCCTTGAGGTGCGCGACCACTCTCGCGCGAACCGAGCGCGCGGCGAGGACATCGGCGTCAGTGGTGACGTCTGCGCCATCCACGAGCAGCACCGCAGGCAAGCTGATCTCGGTTCCGGGCTCGCCAGCGAGCTTTTCCACCTCGACGACGTCCCCGACGGCCACTTTGTATTGCTTGCCACCGGTCTTCACAATCGCGTACATCGGGTGATACTCCTGGCTTTTGAGTGAACAGACTGACGTCAACAGAACAGGACCCGCCATGGAGGGCGGGTCAGTTCTGAGAGTACTCCCCCGCCCTCCCTCTCGGTCACACCGGGGTGCTCACCCCCCGCGCGGCACCGCGAATGACGGGGCTGGCCGAATCGGCACCATCAGCCAGCTCAGCTGCGGGCGGCCCAGCGGGCCGGGTGGCCGCCCGGCGGCGCCGGGACATGGTCCTGGGCGCGAGTTGCGCGGGCACAGCCGACGCCTCGCCACCTGGCTGATTCTGCCGTTCCCCGACGACCGGCGGCGCTGGTGCTGGTGCCACCGGCTCCGGCGCCGGGGGCGGTTCCCCGTCGTCAGCGGCCGGAGACGACGTGATCCCCTGTTCCACCGCCGGGGACGCGCTTCCCGCGCCACGGCCCCGGGAGCGCGAGCGACGGCCGTTCACGCTGCCAGCGTCTTTGGCGACCACAACGGGCTCTGACGGCGCAGGCGCCGGTGCCGGCTGGGGCCGGGCGCTCGCCGACTCAGCGGATACCACCACGCCACGGCCCCTGCAGTGCTCGCAGGTCACGGAGTAAGCCTCCAGCAACCCGGTGCCGACCTTCTTCCGGGTCATCTGAACTAGCCCCAGTGAGGTGACCTCAGCGACCTGGTGGCGGGTGCGGTCCCGGCCCAGGCATTCGGTCAGCCGACGCAGCACCAGGTCCCGGTTCGATTCCAGCACCATGTCGATGAAGTCGATGACGATGATTCCGCCGATGTCCCGCAACCGGAGCTGCCGGATGATCTCCTCGGCGGCTTCGAGATTGTTCCGGGTGACGGTCTCCTCGAGGTTCCCCCCGGAGCCGGTGAACTTGCCGGTGTTGACGTCGATCACGGTCATCGCCTCGGTGCGGTCGATGATCAGGTAACCGCCGGAGGGCAGCCACACCTTGCGATCGAGCGCCTTGGTGATCTGCTCGTCGATCCGGAAGTCGGCGAACACATCGCCGGTGCCGGTGTACTTGCGCACCCTGGGCATCAGGTCCGGGGCCACGTGGCGTACGTAACCCTCGACGGTGTCCCAGGCGTCTTCGCCCTGGACGACGAGCTCCCGGAAGTCCTCGGTGAACAGGTCCCGGACGACTTTGACCAGCAGGTCGGGCTCTTCGTACAGCAACTCCGGTGCGCTGGCCTTGCCCGGCGCGCTGCCGTTCTCAACGGAGAGGCCCGATTTGCCCCGGATCACATCCCACTGGGCCTTGAGGCGGCTGACATCGCGGGAAAGCTCATCCTCGCTGACTCCTTCGGACGCGGTCCGGATGATCACTCCGGCGTCCTCGGGAACGATCCGCTTGAGCACCTCCTTGAGGCGGCGGCGCTCGGTGTCGGGAAGCTTGCGGCTGATCCCGGTGGCCCGCCCGCCCGGTACGTACACCAGGAACCGGCCGGGCAGGCTGATCTGGGTGGTCAGCCGGGCGCCTTTGTGACCCACGGGATCCTTGGTGACCTGCACGAGGACGTTGTCCCCGCTGGAGAGGGCCTGCTCGATGCGGCGCGCCTTGCCCTCCAGCCCGGCGGCGTCCCAGTCCACCTCACCGGCGTAGAGCACGGCGTTGCGGCCCCGGCCGATGTCCACGAACGCGGCTTCCATCGAGGGCAGCACGTTCTGCACCTTGCCGAGATAGACGTTACCGACCAGGGACCCGGTTCCCGATGTGGTGACGAAGTGCTCTACCAGGATGTCGTCCTCGAGCACCGCGATCTGGGTGCGCTCGGGACGCTCCCGCACGACCATGGTCCGCTCGACAGCCTCGCGGCGTGCGAGGAATTCCGATTCGGACAGGATCGCCACCCGCCGCCGACCGGCCTCCCGGCCATCGCGGCGGCGCTGCCTCTTGGCCTCCAGCCGGGTGGAGCCGCGGATCGACTGCACCTCGTCCTCGGCCAGCGGCTGGCTCTTGCCCTCCCGGACGTGCACGACCGTGTCTGGTGGATCGTCGTCGCTGACGGCCACCTCATCGTCGCCGCCATCGCGGCGCCTGCGCCGACGGCGATGGCGCCGCACCACGGCCTCGTCGGCCTCGCCAGCCGGGTGCTCTTGCGCTGTCTCCTCAGCCGACTCGTCCTCCTCGGGCTCGTCGGTCCCCTCAGGCTGCTCGGCCGAGCCGTCCTCGGCGTCGCCGGCTTTGCCCCGGCCCCGGCCCCGACGGCCGCGCCGCCGACGGCGGCGGGGGGTGTCATCGGCCTCCGTGTCATCGGCGGTCATCCCCGCGGTG